>JBNAWO010000001.1:0-30982 GCA_049699815.1 Ignavibacteria bacterium
GAGAACATTGAAATATTGCACCGGCTTGCAAAGAATTTACTTGAAAGGGAAATTCTTGACAACGAAGAAATTGAAATGATTATTCGTGGTGAAGAACTTCCACCTGTCAAAAAAAATAACAATGGAGCTAAAGAAGAAGAACTACCAGATCATGTAAAAAAGCTGATGGAAATGCGGAAAGGTAAAAACGATGGTGAAGCAGACCCTTCGAAAACTACGGATAGTGGAAATCCCGAAGGAATTTAAATCCTTGCATCTCGACAGCAAAACGATTGATTATAATTATAAATATGAAGTAATTCGAAAATTAATTCATTTAAATTCTTTATCAATCCCAATAATTTATTATTACATTGATAAGCAACTAGCTTTGACCATCTTAATTCCGCTAACATTTGCTTTCCTTGTTGTCGATGTAGTTCGGTATTATAATCCACAGGTTGCCGATTGGTTTTATAGATTTTTCGGTTTCCTGTTAAGAAAAAAAGAGAGAGATGATAGAAAGAAAAGACTTAATGGTGCAACTAATGTTTTACTTTCAGCTCTGTTTTGTGTGATTGTATTCCCAAAGTTAATTTTTGTGACAGCATTTTCAATTTTAATTATTTCAGATATTTCATCAGCTCTAATTGGTAGAAAATTCGGAAGAAGAAAATTTTTTGCTAAAAGTCTTGAAGGTTCTGCAGCGTTTTTTATTTCTGCGGTAATTGTAATTTTTTTCACTCCAAAAGTTGAACATCATTTCCTCGAATATGTAATTGGATTTATTGCTGCCTTCTTTGGAACAATTGCTGAAAGTATGTCGTTTGAAATCGACGATAACTTATCAATACCAATAACAATTGGAACCGTTATGTGGATACTCTATGCTTTGCTTCTTCCTCAAATTAATGTTTACTATTTCGGGTGAGATTATGAAAAAATTTTATGTATTAATTCCAATCTTTATTTATTTAATAATCAATACTGGTTGCCAGAAAAATCTAAAACCTGCTTTGGGTAAAGAAGATGAAATAATTGTCTTTGCCGACTCAACAAATTGGAACGATTATTACGATTTTCTTTCAGCAATTTTCGAGAAGGAAATTATAACTCCACAACCTGAACAATTATTTTATCTTACACGAGTTGATTTTTCTAATTTCAAGAAATTTCAAAATCGAAAAAATATTTTGATTGTTACAACTTTAGACCATAATAATGATATCACAGACTATGTAAGATCAATTATAGACAGTTCAGCATTGAATTTGATTAAAAGTGGACAGGAATTTGTGATCAAGAAAAAAGATGTATGGGCAAAGAACCAGGTACTCGTAATTCTTGTATCAAATACACTGGACGAATTGAGGATAAAAGCTTTTCAGAACAAGGATAATCTTCTTTACTATTTCCAATCGGCTTCGGATGAACGTGTGATGAAAAATCTTTATAATCCAACTTATGAAAAGAAAGATCTTGAAGCTAAATATTTAAAAGAATATGGATGGAAAATTTACATTCAAGCAGATTTTCTTGAAGCGATCAATAATAAAGAAAATAATTTTGTCTGGTTAAGACGCTCTCCAAATTCCGATATGGAAAGATGGATATTCATTCACTGGATCGATTCGGCTGATTCGAGATGGCTAAATAAAGATAGTGTAATTGAAATTAGAAACAGAATAACTCAGAAATTCTTAAGAACAACTGATGACAAAGCTTATGTAGAAGTTGCAAAAGAATACTTAAATCAAACTGAAGTAAACTTTAATGGTAAATATGCGATATTCACTCAAGGGCTGTGGAGAATGAATGACTATAGTATGGGTGGACCCTTCGTAAATTACATTTTCCTTGATACTAAAAAGAATCGTCTATATATGCTGGATGGTTCCGTATTCTCCCCACGATATGAAAAGAAATCGCTCATTCAACAAGTTGATGTAACTCTTAAAACTTTTAAGATCTCCAGCGAGCTCTCCAAGGAAGAAATTGACAATTTATTGAAGTATTTGAAGTAATTAGTGAAATTTTTAGAAAGTTTGTTGAATGATAAGCGCATTATTATCACATTCCCTTACAGATAAATTCGAGAATTATTTTAGGTTGAACTCTCGGGAGAGTTTTGGTATTGACTTTAACTTTTATCTTGAGTTTGTAATCAATTTGAGTTGGATCAGCTTTCGGTATGACAAACACAGTCAGACATAATCTTTATTATGGAACAATCTCGCTGGTGAAGATTATATCAAACTTTCAAGCTACTTCATTTTGATTAAACTATACAATTCAACGAAATCAAATTTAAAATTAATCTTTAAAAATTTCTGGAAAGGCTTATTGATTTTATTTAAGCAAAATGATTTTAGAATTTTATTCATTCTTATTAAGTTTTGAAAGCTAAAATTCTTATTAAATTTTAAGGATTCAAATTTTATTGTAATATCTGAAACTTAAAGAAATTGAAAGGAAACTTTATGAGCAAATACGAGGAGTTTCATAAGTTTAGAACTGAAATGAATAATAAAATTTTAAATTCTGGATTCAATGATTATAAAAAATTTTTTGCCCTTGATACAAAGGCTTATCACGATGGAAAAATCCCAGCTAAGTATAAAGAAATGATGGGATTGGTCGCATCGATGGTTTTGAGATGCAACGATTGCATTTTTTATCATATTGAGCAATGTGTAAAACTTGGAGCATCTCGCAAAGAACTTTACGAGGCAATGAACATCGCTTTGATTGTTGGTGGTTCGATTGTTATCCCTCATTTAAGATATGCGTTTTCAATTATGGATGAAATTTTTGAGAATGTAAAATGAAAATTATATCCCCAAAATATATCGTTACAATGAACCGCAATTATGAAATATTAAGCGGTTATTCAGTTTTAATTTCCGGGAACAGAATTCAAAAAATTGATAAAAGTGAAAAGCTGGAAACAGTTGCAAAAGAAAATAACTGGCAAATTTTTTCATTTCCGGATTCTGTTCTAATTCCCGGATTTATTCAAACTCATATTCACTTATGTCAAACTTTATTTCGTGGATTAGCTGATGATCTTGAATTACTTGATTGGCTTCAGATGAAAATAATGCCTTACGAATTTGCTCACGATAAAAATTCAATGAAATATTCTGCTCTGTTAGGAATAAGTGAACTTGTTAGATGTGGAACCACGACCATTCTGGATATGGGAAGTATAAATCATTCTGATATTGTATTTGAACAATTGACTAACTCAGGAATTCGTGCTTTTCATGGTAAGGCAATGATGGATATAAACACTCTTTATCCTAAACTTTCTGAATCGACAGAAGATTCTTTGAAATCATCAGAAGAACTTGCCAGAGAATTTCATAATAAAGCCGACGGAAGAATCAAATATGCATTCGCACCAAGATTTATTCTTTCCTGTTCAGATGAATTATTGAGAGAAACCAATGAACTTGTTAAGGATTATCCAGGCACTCTTTTTCATACACATGCAAGCGAAAATAGAACGGAGCTTGAACAGGTTCGACAAAGATGCGGTAAAGACAATATTGAATGCTTTGAAGATTTGAAAATATTAAACGATAAAAGTTGTATTGCTCATTGCATCTGGTTAAATGAAAATGAAATTCATTTAATGAAAGAAAGAGATGCAAGAGTTCTCCACTGTCCATCGTCAAATTTGAAACTCGCATCAGGGATTGCAAACATTCCAAGATATTTAAAAGAAGGAATTTCTGTTTCCCTTGGCGCTGATGGTGCGCCCTGTAATAATTTTTTAGATATTTTCGTTGAGATGAGATTAGCATCATTAATTCAAAAACCATTTCACGGTCCAACCTCAATGACCGCAAAAGAAGTTTTTGAGCTTGCAACAATTGGGGGAGCAAGAGCTTTGCATCTTGAAAATGAAATTGGCAGCATTGAAGAAGGAAAAAAAGCCGACTTAGTCATAATTGAGCTTAATCAGATTCACAATTCACTTGAAGTTAACGAAGAAAGTTTGTATTCAAATATTGTTTATACCTGCGATCACACAAATGTTCAAAGTGTGATGATTGATGGACGATGGATTTATCAAAATCGAGAGTTCAAAACAATTGATGTAAATGAAATAATAAGAAGGGCACAGGAAGAATTAAATAATCTTTTTAAGCGCGTTAAATAAAATCAGGAAATTTTATGAAAGTTGTTTTAGCTACAAATAATCCACATAAAGTAAATGAGGTCAAAGAAATTTTAAGCGAGCTTGGAATTGAAATTTTGACATTGAAAGATCTTGGAATTGAAATTGAGATTGAAGAAGATCAAAATACTTTTGAAGGAAATGCCCGCAAAAAGGCTAATACAATTTTTGAACTCACCAAACTTCCTGCTATTGCAGATGATTCTGGTTTGATAGTAGAACAACTAAACGGCGAGCCTGGGGTTCTTTCTTCAAGATACGCAGGAGAAGAGCATAATTATGAGAAAAATAATCAGAAACTTCTTCAAGAATTAAAAGACAAACCCAAACCACATCGTGCAAAATTTATTTGCGTAATTAATTACAAATCCGAAAACGAAGATGAAATTTTTATAGGAACTGTTGAAGGTGAAATCGTTGATTCACCAAAAGGAACAAATGGTTTTGGATACGACCCATTATTTAAACCAGATGGCTTTAATGTAACTTATGCCGAACTTCCATCGGAGATCAAAAATAAAATTAGTCATCGTTATAAAGCTCTAAAAAAATTTAGAGATTATCTTTTTGAGAAAATGAAGAGTGAAGATATTCATTAATTTAGATCGGGAAAATTATTTTTGTCAGGTTGGCATTGAGGCTTTTAAAAATAATCAGCTGATTTTTTAGCTGAATAGAGCTTTACAATTCCGAATGTCATTGGTTCAATTTTTAATTCACGAAATCCTGCCTTGAGAATTTCTCCGGCAATATCTTTCTCTTGTTCAAAAAGCTTTACGGATTCAGGCAGATATTTGTAAGCAGAATTATCTTTTGAGATTAATTTGCCGATGAAAGGTAAAATTTTTTCAAAGTAAAAATTATAAATCATTTGAATTAATTTATTTTTTGGTAAACTAAATTCGAGAATTAAAAGTCTACCTCCAGTTTTCAATACTCTGTACATTTCAATTAATGATTTTTGAGAATCATAAAAATTCCTAATTCCAAATGCAATTGTAATTAAATTAACAGTTTCATCTTTAAGAGAAATATTTTCAGCTTCACCGACTACAAATGTGAATTTACTTTCATCAAACTTTTTCTTTCTGATTTTTTCCTGAAAGACTTTAAGAGAATTTTCAGCAATATCATAACCAATTATTTTACATCGAAATTTTTTGTGGACTTCAATCCCAAAGTCGCCAGTTCCTGCTGCAAGATCGAGGCAAACATCATTTTCGTGGAGATAAACATCTTTCAAAGCTCTTTTACGCCAGTGAATATCAATTCCAAAACTTAATAAATGATTCAATAAATCATATGTCCGATAAATAGAGTTAAACATTTCCCGGACAAATTCTTTCTTTTTTTCTTTGTCGTTGAAATTTAATCCATTTAATTTCTTATTGTAACTCATTATCTTTGCTCAAACAAAATATAGGTTAGTAGATGGAAAAATACTTACAAGCAATTCGAGAAAAAGTTTGTTCAATTTGTGTTGATTCAGATGCAAATGGAAATTGTAAAATGACAGATGAAGAGTGCTGTGCTGTTGAATTATATTTAGATAAAATTGTAGAAATTGTCCATTCTGTTCAAAGTGAGAAAATGTCTGATTATGTTGATGCGCTTCATCAGCAAATCTGTGTTGAATGTCGTGGTGGAATTGAACGCTGTGGTTTGAAAGCTGATGTAAATTGCAGCCTTGATAGGTATTTTCCATTAATTGTTGAAACGATTCAGTCGGTTGATCGAGCATAATATTATATCCAATCAGGAATTTTTCTATCAGTATATTTATTCCATGCTTTGTAAATTTTCTTGCCCGTCCACAAAGTAATTATCATAAAAATTGCTCCCGCTATCAAGTCAATCACATAATGATATCGTAAATAGACAGTCGAAATTATTAAAAGAATTCCCGTTGGGATTATAAAATATTTTGTTTTCGTGTTGAACTTAATTGTTGCATACATTGTGAGCAGAGTCATTTGAGTATGTCCTGAAGGAAAAACATCCCTTTGAACAAGTAAATGTGGATTTATTGTGCCTCTTGGTATTGATTCACCAATATTGACAAACTCTCGAAGGTAAGGTGTTAAGAAAAGTCCTGGAAGTTCTTTATCTATGCTGAAAAAATCGTGAAGTGTAAATCTCGGTCCAACTGCAGGGAGTGAAAAATATCCGAGATATGAAAGAAAGAAACCGTACACAATCAAAAATGCCGCAAACTCAAATTCTTCGAACTTTTTGTTTTTTAATAAATCAATTCCAACAATAATTGGAAGTAAATAGAATGAAGTATAAACGATCTGCAAAATTTCAGTAATCACAGGATGAGAGAAATTATAAAACCAGTGTGTTGGATCAACTCCAAAAATCCATCGATCAATTTTTATAAGTAATTCATCATAATCAGTTGGATGAATCGGATGAACCATAAAATACAATTGCTTGAATGTGATAAAAATCATTGGAGCAAGATACCAGAAATGCAAATTCTTCCAGAACGAATTGTTTACTCTCTGATGTTGATATGCAACAATAAAAACAAAAACAATCATAAGAATTTCAATCACTAGTAGATTGATTGTGTGGTGAACTCTTTTATAGAAAATCAGATTTAATGAAATTAGAAAAATGTAGAATACGACAACGCAGATATCGAACACATTTAGTGCTTTAATGTACTTTTTCATAATCTTTTGATTATTGTTTTGAAATGTGTTTTATTTTGCAAAAATTTTTCGCAAGATAAATAAATTCATCGATACTGAGCTCTTCTGCTCTTTTTGAAAAATCGAAGGTTAGATTAAAGAACTTCTCTTTTAAAATTTTTTCATCATCTTCAAAAAGATTTGAGAGTGTGTTTTTAAGTGCCTTTCTCCTTTGGTTAAAAGATGTTTTAACAACCTGTCTGAAATATTTTTCTTCTTCCTCATTTAGAACAATCTTCGTTTTCATTTTAAGATGAATAATTGAAGAGTTTACATCAGGTTTAGGATAAAAAACATTTTTAGAAACATTGAACAAGATCTTTGGCTCTGCATAAAATTGTGAAAAGACACTTAAAATACCATAATCTTTTGTTCCTTTTGGTGCAACAATCCTTTGAGCCACTTCTTTTTGAATCATTATTAAAACATCAATGATATTTTTGTAACTATTAAAAATTTTGAATAGAATCTGGCTTGTAATGTAATAAGGAAGATTTCCAATTATTCTGAATTTTGTTTCAAAAAAGTCTTTTGAAAAATCACAGTCAAGAATGTCTCTATAAATCACTCTTACTTCAGGGAATTTTAATTTTAGCTCTTCGATCAATTCTTTGTCAATTTCAACAACAATTATATTCTTTGAGTATTTTATTAATTCTTCAGTGAGTGCACCTTTGCCTGGACCAATCTCCAGAATCAAATCATTATTTGATGGGGAGAAAGCTTCTACAATTTTTCGAATTATATTTTTATCAATTAAAAAATGCTGACCTAATCTTTTCTTAGCTTTATGTTTCATTAATTAGAGCTTTCTGGATCTTGATCTGAAATAAATCGCTTATAAAATTCAAAGTTAACTTTCAGATATTTCAAATTTTCGATAAAAGTTTTTGGCTGAAACTTAAGCTTTCTCATTTTCTCAAAGTTTAATCCTAAATTTTTTGCCATTTTATATTGTTTGAAACTTTCACAAGATTCTTTTTTAATTAAATTTAAATCGAATTCAAAAATTTCGGCTGTCTTTAAAATCATTTCATAACGAGATAGTTTTTCAAATCCACAGAAATTCATTATGTCATTATTAGGAAGTTTTATTTCTGTTAGTTCTTTGATGAATTTTGCTGCTTCTTCTACAAAAAGTGCATTTCGAAATTGATCGTAAAAAGCTTTTACTTCCTGACCATTGATTAATTGTTTAAAGGAGTGATCGAAAAATGATTTATGTTTTGAAATCGAAAAACCATACATTAAAGCAACTCTTAAAATCAAAAAATATTTTCCAAATTTATTAATTGCTTTTTCAGCTTCTAATTTTGTTTGTGCATAAAGGTTAAGCGGATTAAAACTGTGATTCTCTTTTATATCATCGCCTTCGTCGTATACAAGATCAGTTGAAGTAAAAATTAAATATGAATTGTATGTATTTGAAAGAGATGCAATTTGCTTTGTCAATTCTACATTCATTTGATTTACAAACTTTTCATCTTGATTTAGAATTTGTGAGGGAATTACAGCAGCAAGATGAATTATATAATCTGGCTTAATATCTTTGACGAGAAGGTTTAATTCATCACTGTCAAGTAAGTCAAGCTGAATTGCTTCTACATTTTCAGATTCTGGTTTGAAATTTTTGTAGATCGCAAAGACTTTCTCTTTCTCAATTACACGACAGAGGTGAGAACCAAGATAACCGGATGAACCTGTAATTAGAATTCTACTCATAGACAAATTTTTCCAAGAATTGTTTTAGTTGAGGCACCCGTAACTGAAGGAATATTAATTGGATTTTCAGAAATGGTTTCATTTGCAAACATTGCAAAACAAACTGCTTCTTTGGAATCTACAGAAAAACGATCTGTTTCAATTTTTTTTACTTTGACTTTATTACCAAAATATTTTTGCAAAGCTTTCATAATGTATAGATTATTTGAGCCGCCGCCGCTCACAAGTAATTCAGAAATCTCACAGAATTTTTTTAAGAATTTTTGATAGTTGTAATAAGTTACATAAGCTGTGTACTCTGAAAATGTTGTAATTATATCTTCATAACATAAGTCTTTAAATTCTCTAAGTATCTGTTTTAAAAATTCACTATTGTATCTTTCTCTACCCGTTGATTTTGGTGGTCTTTTGTGAATGAAACTATCTTTCTCAATAATTTTTTGAAACAAGTTTTTGTTCAAATTGCCAGATAAGGCAATCTTTCCATCCTTATCAAATTTTTTATTGTAAAACTTTTTCATTAGTAGATCAATTAAAATATTTCCTGGACCGGTATCGAAAGCTATTACATCATCAATTGAAGCATTCTTTTTCAAAAGAGTAATGTTCGAAATACCTCCAATATTCAGCAGAGCGCGATTTACTTTGCTGGATCTGAATGCTAAAAAGTCAAAATAAGGAACAAGTGGTGCACCTTCTCCATTCAAAGCCATATCGCCTACTCTGAAATCACCAACTGTTACTACACCAGTCAACTTTGCAATTACGGATGGATCACCAATTTGTAAAGTGGATTTTATCTTTTCACCAAACATTTTCTTTGTCTCAGGTAGGTGATGAATTGTTTGTCCATGTGAACCAATTAAATCAATTTTATTAATTGCAATTCCATAATCTTTGCAAAGTTTAATTGCAGCTTTAGCGAATAATTTTCCAATGAGAAAATTCAATCGACAAATTTCTTCTACATTACTTGTCTCTTTCAAAGAATTCTTCAAGATTAATTCTTTAAGTCCTTTTGGATAAGGATATGTCTTGAAGAAAAGTTGTTTGAATTTTGTATTTATTCCATTCCCTTCAATTTCTACCAATGCAGTATCAATTCCATCGACTGATGTACCAGACATTAGTCCAATTACCAATTTCTTTTTTTTATTTTGTAGATTAATTAATCTGTTCATAATTAATTGAGGATTTATTATGAAAATACTTCTTGGAGCTCATACCTCCATTGCTGGTGGAGTTGATAAAGCAGTTGAACGAGCTGCTAAAATTGGATGTACGACTTTTCAACTTTTTACCAAAAATAGTAATCAATGGAAAGCAAAACCTTTAAATGAACAAGTTGTTCAAAATTATAAAAGACTTGTAAAAGACAAAAATTTAAAACCTGTAATCGCTCACGATTCATATTTAATAAATCTTTGTGCGAGAGATAAATCTATCTTAAAAAAATCAAGAGTTGCTTTTATAGATGAATTAAAGAGATGCGAACTGCTTGGAATCGATTTCTTAAATTTTCATCCTGGTTCACATATGGGGATGGGTGATGAAGATGGAATTAAATTAATTGCTGAATCAATTAATATCGCTCACGAAAAGACAAAAGGATTCAAAGTAAAGAGTATGATTGAAACTACAGCTGGTCAGGGAACAAGCATCGGTTATAAGTTCGAACAAATCAAAAAAATCATTGATTTAATTGAAGATAAGAAAAGAGTTGCTGTTTGCGTGGATACCTGTCATATTTTTGCCGCAGGTTACGATATCAGTACAGAAAAAGGCTATCTCAAAACTTTTGAGGAATTTGATGAAATAATCGGTTTGAAATTTTTGAAAGCTTTTCATATCAATGACTCTAAAAAAGGTTTAGGCGAAAGAATTGATCGACACGAACATATCGGTAAAGGTAAAATTGGCTTAACTGGATTTAGATTTATTATGAATGACGAAAGATTTTTTACTGTTCCAAAAATTCTGGAAACTCCAAAGGGTGAAGATATGAGAGAGGATGTTATTAATATGAGAAAGTTAAAAAGTCTTATCAAAAAAATTTAAAGTATTGAATTAACTCAATTGTTTGGGATAAGATTAATTTGAAATGAATTTCCGCAAATTCCTTTAAAGTTTTTGACTATTCTTAAAATAAAAAAGCCAGATCGAAAAATTTTTCATCTGGCTTTTAAGATTGAATGAGAAAATTTTGAACTAAAAAGGTGTTTCATCAGGATTTAAATCTTTTCCTTCAAATTCTCCGTTAAATGACTCAAAATCCTCAGCAACGTAATCTCTAGTTGAGACTAATTGCTGGAAGTCTACAGTTGTTTTTTCTTCGAACCTTGTGAATTGTGGGAAGAACAATAATTCAAACGAATTGGTTGGGCCATTCCTTTGCTTTGCAATGATAAACTCTACTTCTTTTGGTGAATCTGACAATTGTGGTGTATCCTCATCTGCCTTTTTAGAATGCAAATCTGGTCTGTGGAGGAAACAAACGATATCTGCATCTTGCTCAATGGCTCCCGATTCCCTTAAATCGGAAAGCATAGGTCTCTTAGATTGTCTGATTTCAACCTGACGATTTAATTGAGCAAGTGCAACAATAGGAATATCAAGTTCTTTTGCAAGTGCTTTTAATCCTCTTGATATGTATGAAATTTCTCGTTCACGACTTTCAGCATCAGGAGGACCTTGCATCAATTGTAGATAGTCAATGAAGATAATTCTAACACCGTCTTCTGAGATCATTCTTCTAGCTTTTGCTCTCAATTCATGTAAAGAAATGGCGGGCGTATCGTCAATATAAATTTTAAGTCCACCCAATATTCTTATTGCCTTTGTTAGATTTGTTTCTTCTTCTTTACTAATGCGGCCAGTTCGAAGTTTTCTTACATCAATTTTTGATTCCATGCTTAATAATCTGATAACAATTTGCTCAGCTTTCATTTCAAGACTGAAAAATCCAACGGGGATTTTTGAATATTTGGACATATTATAAGCAAGTGAAAGTCCTAATGCGGTTTTTCCAACACCCGGTCTGGCAGCAATTATAATTAAATCCGAATCTTGAAAACCGCCTGTCAAATTGTTCAACATTGTGTAGCCTGTCGAAATTCCAGGTACTTCTGATTTCTTCATCTTATCAATAAAATTAACCGTTTGTTGCAAGGTAGTTTGAAGGTCTAAATAAGTCTTTTTAAACTTCAATTCTGAAATTTCAAACAGACCAGCTTCGGCTTCATTTAGCAAATCAAAAATGTCAATAGTTCCATCATATCCTTTTGAAGCGATATTCAAACAATGCCTTATTACTTCTCTTGCCATATATTTTTCGATAAGAATTTTACACATTCCTTCGATCTTTTCAGAGCTTTCAACCATTTTTGAAAGCTCCAGTAAATAACTTACACCGCCTATTTCATCAATTAAGTATCTTTCTTTAATTTTTTCGAGAACAATTGGAAGATTAAGTTCATCAGGTCGATGGTCAGCTATAAAATCCTTGATAACTCTAAAGATTTTTTGATTTGCTTCGGAATAAAATATTTTTTCATCTGTAATAATTTCAAAAACTTTGCTTATACATTGAGTATCGTTAATCATTGTAGCTAAAACACTCTTCTCAATCTCTGCTGCATAAGGCATCGATTTGATTGAGTCGTCAATGGAAATTTTTAACTCACGGTTGTTAGAATTTCTCTTTGCCATTTTTCACCTCACTAAATTATCATAATAATTTTTCATTTTAATTAAATCCTCTTCAAAAGTAGCTTTCCAGCCCATATTTCGCAAAATAGCAGCAGGGTGAAAAGTTACAAAGAGTGGAATTTCGTAATAGTTGTAAATATTTTTTCTAAGATTAGTCAATGTTTCGTTTTTCCTTAATAGAGTATTACCTGCAATTCGTCCCAATGCAACAATGATTTTGGGTTTGATTAAACTTAGTTGTTTTAAAAGGTAAGGTTCGCACTTTTCAACTTCAAGAGGGAGTGGATCGCGATTATTTGGTGGCCGACATTTTAAGATATTACAGATGTAAACTTCTTCTCTTTGAAGTCCAATTTTTTTTAATGTATCTGTTAATAATCTGCCTGCTCGTCCAACAAAGGGTTCACCTTGTGCATCTTCTTCGGCTCCGGGTGCCTCACCTACAAAAACAATATCTGCCGCAGGATTACCAACACCAAAGACGAATTTAGTTCGAGTCTTTCCGAGTGAACACTTTTGACATTGATTTATCATATCGTCAAGTTCAACAAGTGAATTGGCTTTGACAAAATCTTCTTCAATATTTTTGAGGTAATAATCTATAAACTCTGTATTAAGTTTTTTCGCCTTTGATTTCTCGGAAATTGTTTCCGTTGTAAATAAGGGAAGATTTAGCTCTTCTTGATAATGTAAAAAATCTACGATTTTATCAAATAGCTCTTTAAGGTCTTTGCTCATAAATTTTTTATTTCGTCAAGTATATCGTTTGCAACATCGAATTTAAATTTTTTTGGATATTTTTTAAGACTTCCATCTTTTTTCAAAATATAAATTTGATTTGTATCAACTTCAAATCCTGCACCTTCTTCAAGTGGATTGTTAATAACGATCATATCAAGTTTTTTCTTATCTAATTTTGCTTTAGAATTTTCAATTTCATTTTCTGTTTCAACTGAAAAACCAACAACGATTTGGTTTTTCTTTTTTATTCGGGAAATCTCTTGTAAAATATCTCTGTTTTCTTCTAATTCTATTATTAAAGGAGATTCACTTTTTTTAATTTTTGATCTTGAAATTTTTATTGGTCTGTAATCAGCAACAGCAGCAGCTGAAATTAGTATATCACAATTTGGAAATTCTTTTTTTACAGCCTTTAACATTTCTTCAGCTGTTTTGACATTAATGACTTTAATAGAGCTGGGATAAGTCAAGTTTGTAGGTCCAGATATAACAGTTACATCAGCCCCACGATAAAGTGATGCAAGAGCAATTGCATGACCCATTTTTCCACTTGAACGATTTCCAATAAATCTTACAGGATCAATTGGCTCATATGTTGGTCCAGATGTTACTAAAATTTTTTTCTTTCTAAAATCTTTTTTTGAGTTTGAAAGAAGAGATTTAATTTTTTCTACAATCAAATCTACCTCAGCCATTCGTCCCAGTCCAGTAAGTCCACTTGCAAGTTCACCAAATTCTGCTTCAATGAAATGAACTCCTTGCAATTTTAATTCTGCAATGTTTTTCTGGTTCTGAAAACTTAAATACATATCCTCATCGGCAGCTGGCACAATAAGTAGTGGACATCTTCTTGCAGAAACCAAAGTTGTTAATGCGTTATCGGCAATTCCGTGATTTATTTTTGCAATTGTGTTGACCGTTGCAGGTGCAATTACAATTAAATCAGCCCATTGAGCAAGATGAATATGCCAGGTTGAAGTTTTTGTATTTTCTCTTTTATCGGGGAAAATATTGACTATTACTTCGTTTTGAGATAGAGTTGAGAATGTTAGAGGAGTAACGAATTCACATGCTGATGGAGTCATTACAACGCGAACTTCTGCATTTAGCTTTACAAGTTCGCGAACTAAATAACAGGACTTGTAAGCGGCAATTCCGCCGCTTACTCCTAAAATTATCTTTTTGTTTTTTAAATCTGTCAATCAAAAATGTTCTAAAAATTATGATTTATATCTATAAACAATTTTACCTTTGAGTAAAGCTTCAAGTGCTTGCTCGGTTGGTTTTCCTTGTGCTTCGAGTTCTTTGCTGATTCGAATTTGATCTGGATTTTCTACTTCTTCAGCATCATCAAGTTGAACTTGAGGTGGAAGTTCTGATAATCTTTTGTTAAAAATTTCTCTCATTTCAGCATTTATTCTTCGAGCTTTCTTTGCAGCAACTATAATTGCTTCGTAAATACTTTCAGCATGTTTTTCAATCTCTTTGATCTCAATTGGTTTTAAAGGCATATCATATCCTCATTTTATTTAATTTCTAATACCACCATTTTGGTTACAAAGATAAGAATTTTAGTTTAATGTTCAGAATTTGAAAAAATCTTAATTCGTTCATTTTTAATTTATACATTGATAATTTTCTGAATAATCTCATTGACTTCTTTTATTGCAGTATCAAGTTCATAGTTTTTTACTTCGAAATCAAAATACTTCGCTTTTTCAAGTTCCATTTTTGCGCGTTCAATCCTTTTCTTAAAAGTTTCTGGAGTTTCTGTATTTCGCTTTCTAAGTCTGTTTTCAAGTTCTTCAATGCTCGGTGGAACGATAAAAATTAAATGAGCTTCTGGAAAAAGTTTTTTGAGTTTCAGACTACCGTTTACATCAAGTTCAAATAAAATATCTTTCCCGAGTTTTTTTGCTCTCTCAATTTCAGATTTTGGAGTTCCGTAGTAATAGTCATAAATTCTTTCCCATTCTATAAATTCATCATCTTCAATTTTCTTTTTGAATTCATTTTCAGTGAGGAAGTAGTAATCTACTCCATCGATTTCATTTGCTCGTTTTGGACGAGTTGTGGCTGAAACTGAAAAAATTAATTTATCCTGATTCATTTTCAGGATTTCTTTGATTACGCTGGTTTTGCCTGTCCCACTCGGAGCTGAAATGACAATAAGTTTTGGTTTCCTACTCAATGTTCTGAATCTGCTCTTTAATTTTTTCTATCTCTTCTTTCATCAAAACAACAAATTGCGAAATTTCTGCGCTATTTGATTTTGATGAAATTGTATTTGCTTCTCTTAGTAGTTCTTGAGCTAAAAAGCTTAGTCTTCTTCCACTCGGTTCATCTTTATCAATTGATTCTTTAAAAAATTTAATGTGACTTTTCAATCGGACGCATTCTTCTGTTATATCCATTTTATCTAAAAGCAATGCCAATTCAAGTTCTAATCTTTCCTGATTTACTTCTTTATCTTCGAGCAATTTTTGAGCTCTTTCTTTTAGGCGTTGGAATTCTATATCAGCACGATCTGACCAGATTCTTTCAATTTCAAAGACATTTTTTTCAATTAAATTGATTCGACTTAAAAGATCTTTCTCTAATTCTTTCCCTTCTTGAGTTTTCATCTCCATCAATTTTTGAATTGCAAGTTCAACACACTCATAAAGATTTTGAAATTCAATTTCCGATATTTCTTCATCTTTATGCTGAAAGATTTCGGAAAATTTTAGGAAGTGCTCGAGCTTAATTTTTTCTTTCGACTTTGTAACTTTTTTTATCTTCTTGAAAAGTTGATTTAAGTATTTAATCGATTCTTCATCGATATCAATTGGAAGATTTGCACCTCCGGTTCTTTCAAGATTTGCTGAGATAATAATTTTGCCCCTATTTATATATTTCCTTACGAGTTCTCTTATTTCATTTTCTCGCTGTGAATGAACTCGAGGAAGCTTAATTGAAATTTCCAGAAATTTACTATTGAAACTTCGAATTTCTGCAGAGTAGGAAATGCCATCTCTTTCAAATTCGGCATTCCCGTATCCAGTCATACTAATTATCATTGTAACAACTCATATTTAGTTCACAAACTTAAAGAAAAGAAACTAAAAATATAAATTTGGATAAATTCAAAATAATTGATTATAGTTTTGTCTAAGAAAATTTTACATGAATTTTTTCGAAAGAGTACTGGGAGAAAATTGATCAACCCAAAATCTTTTTAAGTATTATTAATTTTTTTTATGATTTTCTATCGAAAAACTTCGTAAATCAAAGTTTGTAAAGCAAAACCTCAATTAATATATTTGTGGTCAATGATAACCAAAAAAGGGATTATAGTAGCTATCGATGGACCTGCTGGTGCTGGAAAAAGTACAACGGCAAAACTCCTTGCGGAAAAACTGAATTACAAATACATCGATACAGGTGCGATGTATCGAGCTGTTACTCTTTATGCACTTAGAAATTCTATTCAACCCAATGAAGTTGACAAGCTGATTGAAATGGTTAAAGAAATGAATTTCAGATTTGAAAATAACGGCAGTATTCTATTTGTAAATTCTGAGAATGTGAGTGAAGCAATCAGAGCACCTGAAGTTTCTAACAAAGTAAGTGAGTTCAGCAAAATTGCAAAAGTGAGGGAGTTGCTTGTTCAAAAGCAAAGAGAAATTGGAGCGGAAGGTGGAGTTGTAATGGAAGGTAGGGACATCACCACGGCAGTTTTTCCAAATGCCGAGTTAAAAATTTTTTTAACTGCTGATCTTGATATCAGAGCTTATAGAAGATTAATTGAACTTAAGAATAAAGGTTTAAATATCAATCTGGATGATGTTAGAGGAAATCTTGCAACTCGAGATAAAATTGATTCAAGCCGTGAAGTAAATCCACTGATGATAACAGAAGACTCAATTGTGATTGATACGACAAAATTGACTATTGAAGAACAGGTAGAAGCGATTTACAATAAAGCACAAGAAATTATAAAGAGTTTGAATTTACAAAATTAAAGCCATCTCAATTAACTGATGTTGAACATCGAACAGGTTTTTTGCTTTGATGGCGGTAAAAAACTTGTTCAAAAGACGGAGGATAAATGTCCGATTCATTAAATGAAACAAATCAAACAGGTGCTATGAGTACAAAAAACATAGACCAAAAATTACTCAATCAGAAAAATCTCTATGATTTAGAAGGTAATTATTCTGAAGAAGAGTACAAACAGTTAGCTGAACTTCTAACTAAAGATCTCACTGATTATAAAGAAGGTGAGATTGTAAAAGGAACTATTGTGGAAGTTCAGGGAGATAGGGTTATCATAGATATTGGATTTAAAGCCGAAGGTTCTGTTCCTGTTTCTGAATTTGATGATCCATCCCAAATTGTTCCCGGTCAGCAGATTGAAGTCCTTCTCGAAAAAGTTGAAGGTACTGCTGAAGGTGAAATTGTCCTTTCTAAAAAACTTGCAGATTTTCAGAGAATTTGGGAGCGAGTTGTTAGTGCTTATGATAATCAAGAAGTTATTCAAGCAAAAATTTTAAAAAGAATTAAAGGCGGATTGGTGGCCGAAATCTTTGGAATGGAATCATTCCTACCTGGTAGTCAAATTGATATTAAACCAATCCGTGACTTTGATGCTTTTATTGGAAAAACTATTGATGTAAAAATTGTTAAGCTAAATCACGCTCAGAAAAATGTTGTTGTAAGTCATAAAGTTCTGATTGAAGAAGAGATTAAAGATCAGAGAGAAGCAATTCTCAATAGCCTTGAAAAAGGTCAGGTTCTCCAAGGAACAGTTAAAGCAATTACTGACTTTGGTGTCTTTGTTGATCTTGGAGGAGTTGATGGATTAATTCACATAACTGATTTAAGTTGGGGAAGAATTAACCATCCATCCGAAGTAGTTAAACTTGATGAAGTTATTAACTGCGTTGTTCTTGATTTCGATCCGGAAAAGAAAAGAATTTCACTTGGAATTAAACAACTTCAAGAACATCCGTGGAAAAATATCGACCAGAAATATGCAATTAATCAGCGAGTCACTGGAAAAGTAGTTTCATTAACCGAGTACGGTGCATTCGTAGAAATTGAAAAAGGTATTGAAGGATTGATTCATATTTCTGAGATGAGCTGGACAGAGCACATCAAACATCCATCTCAAAAAGTTTCTTTGGGTCAGGTAGTTGAAGCCGTTATTCTCAGCATTGACAAAGAAGAAAAGAAAATTTCACTCGGATTGAAACAACTTGAACCAGATCCTTGGGGTGAGTTATTGAAAAAATATCCTGAAGGTTCAAGACATACTGGTATTGTAAGAAATCTTACAAACTTTGGTGTTTTTGTTGAACTTGAACCTGGAGTTGATGGATTAATTCACATAAGTGATCTTTCATGGACAAAGAAAATTCGTCACCCCGCCGAAATAGTGAAGAAAGGTGACAAGATTGATGTTGTTGTTTTAAATATTGATGTTGAACAAAGAAAAATTTCTCTTGGACATAAACAGCTTGAAGAAAATCCATGGGATAAGTTTGAACGTGAATATAAAGTTGGGACCGAAGTCGTTGGTAAAGTAATTAGACATGTTGACAAAGGATTGCTTGTTGAACTTCCTTTGAAAGTTGATGGATTTGTTCCTGCTAATCAACTTTCACCGACACCGATTAAAAATATCAAACAAGCATTTCCTGAAGGTGAAGAGCTTACTCTTAAAGTAATTGAATTCGATAAAGAAAACAAAAAGATCACTTTGAGCGCAATTGAAGCTTTAAGAGATAAAGAGCAGAAGCTTGTTGAGGAATATTTTGCCAAACATAAACTTGAGAAAGTAACAATTGGCGATTTGTTCAAGGAGAAGGAGCAACAAAAAGCTAAAGCTCAAAGGCAAAAACAAGAAAAAGAAAAACCCGATCAAAAGAAATCAGAATAATCTTCTGATAACTTTTTCCATTTGATTTGTCATTGCATTCCTTCTATTATTGGAATGCAATGACATTTTTATTTTGAAGAAGAGCCTATGAATACAAAGAAGGTTGCATTTCATACACTTGGTTGTAAATTAAATTACGCTGAGACAAGCGTGATCGGGAATTCTTTTTTAAAAAGAGGATTTTCAATTACTGATTTTGATTCTCGTGCAGATGTCTATGTTATCAATACCTGCACTGTAACTGAAAATGCAGAAAGGGAATGTCGTCAAATAATTCGGAGAGCTTTACGTCACAATCCAAATGGTTTTGTAATCGTAACAGGTTGTTATGCCCAATTAAGACCTGAACAAATTCAAAAGATTGAAGGAGTTGATTTAGTTTTAGGTTCGAAAGAAAAATTTGAGATTTTTAATTTTCTCGATTCATTTGAAAAGAAAGATTTAGCTTGTGTTTATGTTTCATCGTTGGAAAAATTGAATGATTTTGGACCAGCTTTTACTCCACTTCCTGAAGATCGAACAAGAGCTTTCCTGAAAATTCAAGATGGATGCGATTACAAATGTTCATTCTGTACAATTCCAAAGGCGAGAGGACTTAGCCGCAGTCAACCTGAAGATGAAACAGTTTCGCAATTAAGTGAACTGGTTGAAAAAGGTTTTAAAGAAATTGTTTTGACTGGAGTAAATGTTGGTGATTATGGCTCAAAGATCGGGACAAATCTTTATAATCTTTTGAAAAAATTAATTAAAGTTGACGGTGATTTTAGAATCAGGATCAGTTCGATTGAGCCCAATCTTCTAACAGATGAAATAATTGAACTTGTTGCATCGGAAGATAAATTATGCAAACATTTTCATATCCCGCTTCAGAGTGGAAGCGATAAGATCCTTAAAAAGATGCAACGACGATATCTTTCAAAATTATATGCTGAAAGAATAGAAAAAGTAAAATCATTAATTCCACAAGCCGGAATTGGAGTTGATGTAATTGTTGGTTTCCCTGGTGAGGATGAAAATGATTTTAAAGCAACTCAGGAATTTATTGCAAACTTACCTGTTTCCTATCTTCATGTATTTACCTATTCTGAAAGACCGGGCACACCCGCTTCTGAAATGAAAGAACAAGTTCCAAAAAATGAACGAAGAAGAAGGACAAACACTCTTCGAATCTTGAGTGCTCGTAAGAAATATCAATTTTATCTTGAGATGATTGGAACTGAACAAAAAGTTTTATTTGAACATCGAGATGATGATGGTTCAATTAAAGGTTTTACATCTAACTATATCAGAGTTGTAACTAATTTACAAAGCGATCTCACTAACAAATTTGCCGACTTCAAACTAATGGATCTGAAAAATGATCTTGTTGTCGGTGAAGTAATAAAAATCTACGAGGATTAAATGAAAAGACTAATTTTCATCAGCCTATTAATTTTTAATGTAAATATCTTCGCTCAATTTAAGGATCAAATAAATTTTGATGAGAGATTTAAAATTAATCAAACAAACATTTTAGAATTTAGTCAGAGTGAGAAGAGCAAAACTTTGGCTTTCTTTCTTTCTCTCGTTCTTCCAGGTGCGGGTGAGTTTTATGTTAATCGATTTGATCTGGGGAAATATTTTGTTGCAGTTGAGGGAGGATTGTGGTTAGCTTTCTGGGGCTTTGATTACTACGGAAAATTTCAAAGAGATAATTACATTAATTATGCAAAATTATCCGGCAATGTAAACCCCGAAGGAAAAGATTCGAGATATTGGGCAGTGATTGGAAATTATTTGAACATTCAAGATTACAATAATGAAAAGCTTTTGAATAGAGAATTTAATCTTTTATATGATGAAAATTATTTTTACTGGAATTGGAATTCTAATCAAGAAAGAAAAAAATATCGTAATCTTTGGCTTTCGAGTGAGAGTGCTTTTAACAATAAACAATTTCCAGTGGCTTTAATTGTGATCAATCATATTGTCAGCGCGATAAATGCTGCTATCCTTGCAAATCGGTACAATAGAAGTCTCGAGAACGAATCTTTCCATATAATTCCAAATGTAGGTGTTGATAAATTTTATAATCCACAAGTCTATTTGACCTTCCACAAATCATTTTAATAAATATGCCGATCATCAAAGGCATTGTTGAATACGATGGGACAAATTATTCAGGCTGGCAGAAGCAAATCAATTCTAATTCAATTCAAGAAGAGATTGAAAAAGCTTTAAAGATAATTCTCAAAGACGAAGTTAAAGTAATTGGTTCAGGAAGGACGGATGCAGGAGTTCATGCATTAAATCAAGTTTTTCATTTTCGTTTTGAGGGGAGGTTAGATTTATCTCAGTTAAAAAAGTCTTTGAACAGTTTGCTGCCTGAAGATATCGCAATTAAAAATCTCTCAGTTGAAAGAGATAATTTCCATTCAAGATACTCAGCCATCAAACGAACTTATCTTTATGTAATTTCTCGAAGAAAAAATGTGTTCTGGGATCGATTTAGCTGGACAATTTTCGGAGATTTAAATTTAGACTCATTAAAAGAAATTCAATCTCTTGTGATTGGCAAAAAAGATTTCGCTTCTTTTTGTAAAGCGGAAAGTGAAGTCGAAAATAAAGTCTGCAATGTTTCGTATTCACGCTGGTTCTATAAAGAAGATTTTTTATTATATTTTATAAGTGCCGATAGATTTATTCACGGTATGGTTAGAGGAATTGTAGGGATGATGATTGAGTTTGCCAAGTCAAAAATTGATTTAAATGAAGTTAGAAACATAATTGATGGAAAAACCAGAAATTCGATCTGGGCACCATCAAGAGGTTTAATTCTCTATAATGTTGAATATAAGGAGTAAAAAATGATTGATCTAAAAAATAAAGTTGCTCTAATCACAGGCGGTTCGAGAGGAATAGGTAAAGCCTGTGTAAAATTTTTTGCCGAAGCTGGTGCTTCAGTTGCATTTACTTACAACAGAGCTAAATCTGAAGCTGACAAGTTAATTCAAGAACTGATGTACACAAATCAAAAAATTAAAGCTTATCAATGCAGTCTTGATAACGATGTAGCAGCCGAAAAACAAATCATTAAAATTGTTCAAGATATTGTAAACGAATTTGGAAAGATTGACATTCTGGTAAACAATGCAGGCATCTGGGAATACGGCGAAGCTGATAAAATGACGCTTGAAAACTGGAATCGAACGATGACGATTAATGTGACAGGCACAATGCTCTTCACTCGTGAAGTAATCCCATATATGAAAAAGCAAGGTGGCGGAAAAATAATAATGATTACTTCCACTGCAGGCCAAAGAGGAGAAGCATTTCATTCTCATTATGCAGCAAGCAAAGGCGCGTTAATTAGTTATGTTAAATCTCTTTCCACTGAACTTGCTCCATACAAAATTTTAGTGAATTCAGTTGCACCTGGCTGGGTTGATACCGAAATGTGCGATCCAGTTTTCAACGATCCTGAATATAAAGAACAGGTCAGAAAAAGTATCCCACTTCAAAAAATCGCAACTCCAGAAGATATCGCAGGACCAGTTTTGTTTCTGGCTTCTGATCTTGCAAATCATATTACAGGCGAGATTCTAAATGTAAATGGCGGAAGTGTACTCTGCGGATAATTTGAGGTGATGATGCAAAAATTTACAAGCTCATTTTCAATTAAGACAGATCTCGAAAAGATTTTCAAATTTCATTTAGATCCAAAGAATTTGAAATTGGTTTCTACTCCAAATATGAATTTGAGAATTCTTGAATATGTCGCACCGCTTCAAAAAAATTCTCAAGTGAAAATAAAATTTGATTTGCTTCCTTTCATCCCAATCGAATGGGATCTTGTAATCGAAAATTTAATTGACAATGAGCTGATAGTTGATTTGCAAACAAAGGGACCTTTTAAATATTGGAGACATCAACATCATTTTAAGCAATTGTTTGATGGAACTGTTGTGATTACAGATGAAATTGAATACGATCTAGGTTTGATTGGCAGATTAATTCAGCCATTGGTAAAATGGCGTCTAAATAAAATGTTTAAATTCAGATACAAAATCATAGAATCACTTTTTGGAGGGTAATATGGAAACTATAGCTTCTTTTCATCCTAAGGTTGTTCATTTCGCAATTGCATTACTTCTAACTTATGTTCTTTTGGAAGTTCTATTTTTAATACTCAAGAAAGATTTTCTTAATAAGTCAGCAACTTTGATCTTATTCCTTGGTGTTCTTGGAGCTGTTGCTTCACTTCTTACAGGTAACCAGGCATATTATTATGCTGAAAACTTGTTTGATAATTACGATGTAAAAATTCCTCTCGGCTTGATTGATGAGCACGAAGAATACGCCAAGATCACTACTTTCTGGTTCGTTGGAATTTTGATTATTAGATTTTTCTTAAATGTTAAAAATAAATTTAAAGGCTGGTTGCAGATTGCAGTTTTAGTTCTTGCACTTGTGGGAGTTTATTTTGTTTATGAAACTGGTGAACACGGTGGAGAGCTTGTTTACAAGTATGGTGTCGGTACAAAATTAATTGAGCAAGGTGTTGTTCCTGGACAGGTAAATCAACCTGAAGTTGAAGAAGAACACGAACATTAAAGAAATTGAAAAAGAAAATATTCACTTTAATATTTCTCATATTTTCTTACAATTTAATTTTCTACTTGCAAGATTTGCTTGACTCTGAACTGCAAATTTATTTTTTAGGATTTCGCTTAAACTTATTTCTGCTTGTTAATTGTGGAGTAATTTATTTATATCGTTCGAAAATAATCGAGCTAAAAGTTTACTTAAAGAAAATTGGAAAATTTAAAAATTGGTTTTATGCTTTTGTAATTCCATTTATTTTTTCTGGATTAACAATAGGTTTAGTTCGTGTTCTTGGTTCTTATTTCAAATTTAGAAAACCTGATTTCTTAGTTGAATTTGGTATTTCATCTTTAACAGACATTCCAATTTACTACTTGTGGAATCTGCCGCTTTTACTATCAATAATGATCGTTTTGACTTTACTTGTTGGTGACTTCAAATTTATAAAAGTGCTGGGAATAAGTATTTTACTTAGTTTATCATTTATTTTTGTTCTACCAGTTTTTTCTTTTCAAAAATTTGAATTGAGATTTTTTTCCTTTTTGCCATTAGTCTTTGCAATTACTTTCTATAATTTAACGATACTCAAGACTTTTCAATCTTTCTGGATTTCCGTTTTTTCATTGTTGGTTTCGATATATTCATTTGTGCTCATCTTTGGTTCTTCAAATACTGTTGTTATCAAAACATTTTTTGCTCGAATGTATTCTGATTGGAGCGGGCTATTTTTATTTAAAAATTTTGATAATTATTTAATCAATTTATTCTATGCGGGATGGATGATTCTTTTCGCATTTTTGTTTTTTATATTTGATAAGAAAAAGACAGATAATGTATGAAGAAATTATGTCTAATTAGTGTTTTATTTTTTGCACAAGTTTATGCTCAAGAAATTTCTGGAATTTTTATAAGTCCATTTGTTGGTGCAAGATTCCCCCTTGAGGAGGGAGCGAAAAAACAAAAAACAGGATTTAGTTTTGGTGGCAGTTTTGAATATGGAACTTCTGCATTGCCGTTTATTATGAAAGTTGAGTTTAATTACACCCATTTCCCTCAAAAAGGTATAATTAGAGATCAATACGAAAGTAAATCAATAACTGGAGTTGGAGTTGGTGTAGATTATCTTTTATTCCCTTTAATTGCATCAGAAACGATCTTAACACCTTTTGTATCGCTCGATGTAACTTATAATTACATTGAGAGACAAATTTTAATTTACACTTACAGATTTGAAACTTTTGCAAAGCAAGAACAAAAATTCGGATTCGCAATTGGCGGTGGTTTTAGTTTCTTTCTTGTTGAATTTACAATTAAATATCATTATTTAATTTATGAACCATACATCGGTATTGATTACCGACTTCGTTTACCAATAAGTATTTCATATTAGGAGGTTGATATGTACGAAACAATTTTATTCGAACAAAAAAACAACATTGCTATCATTACGATTAATCGACCAGATAAACTAAACGCTCTTAACCATAAAGTTTTAGACGAACTTTATTCTGCATTAAAACATTGTGGAGAAGTTGAGTCAATATGGGGAGTCATTTTAACCGGTGCTGGTGAAAAGGCTTTTGTTGCTGGTGCTGATATTGCCGAGATTAATCAATTGAATGCGAGTACAGGGAAAGAATTTGCACTTCATGGTCAAAAAATTTTTAATTACATCGAACAATTTTCTAAACCTGTTATTTGTGCGGTTAATGGTTTTGCTCTTGGTGGCGGTTGTGAACTCGCAATGGCCTGTCATATTCGAATTGCATCTGAAAATGCAAAATTTGGTCAACCTGAAGTTAATCTTGGAATAATTCCAGGTTATGGCGGAACCCAACGATTAACTCGTTTAATTGGAAAAGGTAGAGCAATGTATATGATTTTGACTGGTGAAATAATCGATGCAAACTCAGCATTTCAATTTGGTTTGTTAAATAAGGTTGTTCCATTAAGTGAGCTTTTAAGTGAAGCTGAAAAAGTTCTTTCAACTATAATCCATAAAGGAAGAGTTGCGGTTACAACTGCAATTAGATCGATCAATGCTGCTTGTGAACTGCCATTATCAGAGGGATTGAAATTCGAAGCAGATATGTTTGCTGTCTGCTGTGGAACTGAAGATTTCAAAGAAGGAACATCAGCATTCCTTGAAAAGCGAAAACCTGAGTTCAAAGGTAAATGATAAATAATTTTATTGTCAGTTTGATAATTTAGAATTTTAATTTTTTTAATTATAAAAATAAGGTGAATAAAGTTTAATTATGCTTGATGAGATAAGTAAACAGAACGAAGAAGTAATAAAAAATAGGTTTAAAAATTTCAGTCCAGAAAAGAAACTTAAACTTACTCTCAAGCTATATTTTACAGCACGAGAACTTAAACGATCAGGTTTAAAGCTTTAGCATCCCCTGATTGGTCTGAAGAAGAGATTAATAGAAAACTCTTCGAAATTTTTATGTATGCAAGAAGTTAACTTTATTGAATTGTTTGTTGAAAAGTTTGAAAAATTAGGTGAGCCATATATGATTATGGGTTCAATTGCATCGATTATCTACGGTGAACCGAGATTAACTCACGATATCGACATTGTAATCACGATTAAAAAGGGGGCAATACCAAAATTAGTTGAAGAAGTTTCCGGAAATGAATTTTATCTTCCACCAGTTGAATTTTTAATAATAGAAACAACAAAAGAAGCCTTAGATCATTTCAATATAATTCATCTGAAGTCAATTCAGGAAGTTCGTAAATCTTTTATTAATTATTTTAAAATTTGACATCAAGCTGTAAAGTGAATGAGTTAGATAAGTTGGTGGGAATTTCATCGTTACCACTTCCGAGTTTTTTTACATCATCACGATAAATTTCTGAGTATTTGAGAGAAAGATTCAAGAAATCGAAAACTTTATAATTTAATAGAGCATACCATCTAATTCCTCTCCCATAAAGTGCAGAAGTTGTAAAAACACCTACTACATCGTTTTCAAGTTGATAAATTCTTGAGTCATAAGATTTAGTTTGAAAGTAAGTAATTCTCCATTGAAGTTTTAAATTCTCAATAAGTCTCAAATTCACATCTCCAAATGTAAGCAATCCATCTTCGGAATTAAGGATGTACTTATAAAAAACTTTTATATACTCAATTCGAAAAGAAATTCTATTTATGTTGGATGGACCAAAGTACTTTTGAATTTCAAGTCTCAAGTTTTGTTGTTGTCTTGTATTTGAAATTTTTTTTGTTCTACCGAATTCATCCTTTGAATTTGAATTTATTTCTTTTATTTCATTCTTATATCGTAGTAAATACTTTGTTTTTGAGATCAAAGGAGATTCATAACTTAAAAGAAATTCTTTCCCGCCAGTCAGAGTTTTATCATATGTTAGTGGATACAAAAACTTGAACTGGTCAAAATAAAAGTTAAAAGTGCCTAAGCGATTAGAATGTTTAATCCCAAGATAAAAACCTCTTTCATTGTTTGTTGGTCCGTTTCGTTCTCCAAATCCGTAACCGTGAATATTTATATATTCTGCTGGGAAATTTCTAAAAACTGTAACAAAACTAAGCGAACGGGAGATTGAAGATTGCAAACCAAAAAGAGTCGCAAAATGATTGTTTTTATCTTTTGAGATTTCTCCAAATAAGTTTATCGTCTCATAAAATAAATTAAAATCAGTGGAGATGTAATTGAATGCTCCTTCATAATTTTTGAAATACGAATTTGGTGCAATTGGTTTGCTAAATTTTGATTGATAGAAATTTAATCCAATCTGATTGGAAGAAAAATTATAAGATACTCGAGAACCAATAATTTTTTCGTTCTCTGAATTTTTTCTTGAAAGTTCATTTGTGTTTCTGTGATATCCATCAAGTGGTGTACTTGTGATCACATTGTTTATTGAATCAACTCTTGCATCGAATCTATTGCCAGAATAAAATAATGTAACTTCTAAATCGTTGATCTGACTTGCTAATGCAACTCCTCTGAAGAATTGATTTTCATCAGTGCTTTTATATTGTTCAATTCCTCCTCCTTTCTTTTTAATTGGATAGACTGCATCAGAGCCTTTTGCAAATCCAATTTGTCTCCACATTGCAAGTCCTTGACCAAATTCAAGAGCATAATCACCAATAACAAACTTTTTTAAGATTAAAAAGTCTTTGACGAATAGACTTCCGCTCACAAAATCGTTAATTGATTTTTCGCCTGGATCTTTTTCAGTCAAAAAAGAGAAATAATATTTTTTGGAATAGTCGGCTGTGAGGCGATTATAAAATTTGAAGGGTGAATTATAATAAGCTCCAGTTTCGTAACCTTTTCTTTTTGGAAATGTTTGATAAAATCTCTGTCTGAAATTTATGTAGAAAGATTTTCTTTGTGATGGCCTTATCTCTTTTTCAGGAATTTCCAATCCAATAGGCAAATTTGCAAACTTGCTTCGGTCTATATAAATAAATGGAGAAATTTTATTAAACAATTCTTCAGTCATTCCCTGAACACTTTTTAATTCTGCTAGTGTGTAATAAAACCCATATTGATTTCTAAAATTAATAATCGCTCTTGCAAGTGATAAATCGATGAAAGGAATTTGAGTTAAATCATCCACCGTTGCTTGATTAATCTCAATTGGATTTTGAATTAAATCTTCTATTACTTCATTCAGCTGGGAATCTTCAGCATCACCGATAGTTTCTTCAATGATATTTTCAAGCTGATTATCGATCGGGATTTCGAGCGTATCAGTCTGTGAAAAAAGAAAAACTGGAGAGAAAAAGTATAGAAGTAAAAAAGGTGCAATTAAGAAAATATTTTTCATAATGATTTTATAGATTAAAGTCTATTCCAAAGCTATGTGTATAACCGAGATAGTTATTCGAAATGAAAGAGTAATTAAAAACAAAATTGGAATAAAAAATTCCTATTCCAGCGAAATAGTTATTTGGTTCGGTATTATAACCTGCTCGAAGAGCAAAAAATTTAACGGGCAGATATTCAAGACCTAATTTAAAGTTGAAAGGATATCGAACTTCTTTCTCAAGCTCGGCAGAGATTAGAAAATTTTGTGCTGGCTTGTATGAAATTCCACCAGAGAAAATTTGAGCTAATTTTTCTTTTTTTACTCCATAAGTTGGACGATTGATATTCCTTGCTGAGAAACCGAGTTGAACACTTTCACTTAATTTTGAAAGAACTCCAAAGTCAATTCCAATCGAATAATCATTCCCATAATTCTTTATAGAAACTGAATTATAAGTAACCTTTAAACCGAAAGAGAAATCCGAATAGAAAGTTTTTGCATAGGCTAAAGAAATTTTACTTTCCCGAAATAATTCAAATCCATAAGTACTTGCAGAAAAACCAATTCCACCAAAAGAAAACATATTTGCAATTACAACGCTCCCATTTGCAAGCTCATTTAGACCAAATGGTGCAGGTGAGTAATAAATGCCAGCAGAAAAATTTTTCAAATTTGACAATCCAGCAGGATTATAATAGATAGCCCATTGATCATCGGCAACAGAAGTGAAAGCATAACCGAGAGCAGATTGTCTTGATCCCGGTGGGAACTGAGCAAATGTAGTTGCATTAAAGAGACAGATTAGAATTAGTATGTGCTTTATCATATATTTTTCTAATTTTGTTTTAGCATTTTAATCATTAATTAGTTTTATTTCAAGAAATTTTAATGAGGTTTCAATGAAGAAAATGATCTTTATTCTCTTGTTAATTCCATTTGAAATGATTTTTTCGCAGGAAATTGCTGCTAAGATAAGTGTGAATTTTGAATCACTACAAATTGAGTACAGAGAAAAACTGATAAACTTTGCTTCACAGATTGAAGATTATATAAATAAAAATAAATGGACTGATATAAAATGGGAGGGGCCGCGAATCCCTGTTTCAATTCAAATTTATTTTAAATCGGGCAATCCTTCGAATCGGTATTCGGCTCAAGTTGTAATTTCAAGTCAAAGACCAATTTATCAAAGTGAAAAAAGTACGCTGATGTTAAAATTAATTGATCCAAACTGGGAATTTAACTATGAAAAAAATCAAGTTTTGCTCTTTAACCCTTCACTTTTTGAACCTTTAACAGGATTTATAAACTATTATATTTATATAATTCTGGGCATTGATTCTGATTCTTATGAAGAATTTGGTGGAACAAGATTTTTCAATCAAGCACTTTCAATTGCATATCAGGGTGCATCGAGTAGTTTTTCAAGCGGCTGGGCTTCAGGAGATGCTTCGTTTAATCGTTTGGACTTCGTTTCAGAATACTTAAATGAAAAATTTCAAAATTTTAGAAAAGCATTTTTTGACTATCATTATAATGGACTTGATCTTGCGAACGAAGATCCTTCGATGCCAGAGAAAAAACTTTTGAATTTCATTAAAGTTATTGAGGATTTAAGAAAGAAAGTTTTTTCTCGAAGTATTCTATTGAAAGTATTCTTCGATACAAAATATCTCGAGTTCTGCGAAATTCTAAAAAACTATTCTGATAAAAGCATCTTTGAAAGATTAAAGAGAATAGATCCAGCTCACATTTCAACATATAATGAATATGAACAAATGAAGAATTAAATCATTTGTAAGTAATCACAAAACAACCAGGGTAATGTTTTTCAATTTCTGATTTATTTAATTGAGCTTCTCTCATATTGTTAAAAATTCCCACTACAACTCTGTAGATTCCCGGTGAAGGGTGGTATATGAAAAGTTGGTCTTTATCAACTTCTTCAACCTGATCAAGAAAAATTTGTGCATTCTTTTGAGTTGAAAAACTTGATAATTGAATCAAATATCCACTTGAAATCTCAATCTTCTGATATTCTGAATTGTATAATCCAAACTCCGAGATATTTTTTGTCTTTTCCGATTCATAAGGTTTAGTGCGAAATCTTAAATAGACTTCATCTTCATCAAGTTGTGGAATTGTAGTTTCATTAGGAGTTTTGTCAATATCGGTTTGTTGTTGAGAGAGTGGTGGGCTAACAATTTCAAGACGGACATAAATAGAACCTGGGCCAAGCATTCCGAGTTGGCGTGCAGCTGCATAAGAAAGATCAATAATTCTATTTTTCATAAAAGGACCGCGATCATTAACCCGAACAATTACAGATTTTTGATTTGCAAGATTAGTTACTTTTAACCAAGTATTAAATGGAAGATAAGGATGAGCACATGTAAGCTTGTTCATATCGTAAACTTCGCCACTGGAAGTTAATTTGCCATGAAAATCTTCGGCATAATAAGAAGCAAATCCCTCAGTTTCGTAAAGTTTTTGTGCAAAAATTTGTGTCGTTAAAAAAGTTATAATGCAAAGAGATATTTTAAATCTCTTTCTCATAAATTCTATATTTCTTATAGAGTTCTCCTTGCATCATTAGTGCTGCGCGATTCATCATTTCGTTGTCTTCAAGAACCCAGCTTGCTTCAC
>JBNAWO010000001.1:30992-31670 GCA_049699815.1 Ignavibacteria bacterium
CTTCACCAAAATAAATACCTCTTTTAGCTGCTCGATGAATAATTTCGTAATAAAGAACACCATCAATCCCTTTTTTCTGATATTTTGGAATGATACCGAGAGTTAAAATTCTACACCACTTAATTTTTTTTCTATCAGTAAATAATCGAATGAAACCAAAGGGGAATAGTCTACCATTCAACTTTTTGAAAATTTCATTATAATCGGGCATTGTCAAAGAAAAACCGACAACCTCGCCATTGATTTCGGCAAATAGAACAAGCTCTGGATCAACAATTAATTTCAAATCAGCGGCCATTGCGTTTATTTCTTCATCGGTCATCGGGACAAATCCCCAATTTGGTTCCCAGGCTTTATTATAAACATATTTCACTTTTTTAAGTTCATTATCAAAATCTTTCATATTGAGCGAAGTGACTTTTAGGTTATATCGCCTTCTAACTACATCCTGAACTTCTTCGATTTTTTTTACCTTGGTGATTTTATCATAAGCCAATTTGTAAGCATAGAGATCTTTAATTTTTTTCAAACCGTAATTCTCACAAAGATCAAGATAATAAGGCGGGTTGTAAGTCATCAAGAATCTTGGTGAATCATTAAATCCTTCGATCAACATTCCATACTCATCATTACTTGATGGATTTGCTGGACCACGTATATGAGTTAAACCTTTAGACT
>JBNAWO010000001.1:31680-59646 GCA_049699815.1 Ignavibacteria bacterium
CATTAATTGATTCAAAAAATCCGAAGAAACCGACTTTATCATTATGAACCTGATTATGTAAGTCATTTTTAATCGCAGCAATTCTTCCGACGATTTCACCATTCTTGAAAGCTAAAAACATTTCCATCTCGGCGTGTTGATAAAATGGATGGTGCTCTCTATCAAGAATTTTTTTCCTGTCCATTATAAGCGGCGGAACCCAATAATTATCACCCTCATAAATTTTCCATTGCATTTTGATGAATTTCATTAAATCTTTTTTGGTTTTAACTGTTTTAATTTCGACTGACATTCTGTCTCCTTAAGATATTAAATAACACCAAGTTCTTTACCAATTTTCTTGAAGGCATCAACAATAAAGTCCAGGTGTTCATCTTCGTGAGTTGCCATATAAGAAGTCCTTAACATTGCCATATTTGGGGGTACACCTGGAGAAACAAACGCATTCACAAAGACACCGGCATCAAAAAGTTTTCTCCAGAAGATGAATGTTTTCATATCATCTCCAATTATAACGGGTACAATTGCTGATTGATTCTCAACAATTCTAAAACCTAAATCTTTTAAACCAGCTCTTACTTTTTGTGCATTGTATTGAAGCTTTTGAATTCGTTCTGGTTCTTGTTCTAAAATATCGAGTGCAGCCAGAGCGGCAGCAACTGAAGCAGGAGTTGGACTTGCACTGAAAATTAAGGCAGGTGCATGATGTTTCAAATAATTAATTACTTTACTTTCACCAACAACAAATCCTCCAAGTGAGGCGAATGTTTTACTGAAAGTAGCCATTGTCATATCAACTTTATCGGAAAGACCGAAATGACTTGCTGTACCTCTTCCGCCTTCACCAATTACTCCTATTGCATGAGCATCGTCCAGAAGAATACGGGCGTTGTATTTTTTAGCGAGATCGATCATTTTTGGTACATCGACTATAGTTCCCCAGGTGCTAAAAATTCCATCACTTACGATTAATTTTCCCGCATCAAGAGGAAGTTTTGAAAGAACTCGCTCAAGATCTTCCATATCATTGTGTTTATAACGAATTACATCGGTCATCATTGCTTTTGCGATCAAATTACCTGCAACAATACTTGCATGATTTTCTTTGTCTGAAATAATATAATCACCTTTTTGAGCAATTACTGGAATAACTCCTTGAGCAGCTTGAAATCCGGTGCTGTAAAGAAGACAATCTTCTTTGCCCATAAATTTTGCGAGTCTTTTTTCAAGTTCAATATGCAGATCTAAAGTTCCTGTTAGATAGCGTGATCCTGAACAACCGGTTCCATACTTTTTGATTGCGTTGATTGCAGCTTCTTTAACTTTTGGGTGGGTTGTTAGACCAAGATAGTTATTTGATCCTGCCATTATAATTTTTCTGCCTTCAATTTTTACGACAGGACCTTCATTTTCTTCAAGGGGTCTGAAATATGGGTAATAACCCATCTGTTTAACTTCATCTGCACGAGTAAAGTTGTAACATTTATCAAATAAATCCACTTTGTATCTCCTGATTAGTTCAACTTATTTAAATTACTTTCAAATTTATGTAAATTCAACGAAATATAATTTTACTGAAAAATAAATTCAATAAAAATGAGGAATTTATGAATCAACAACTTATCTCTTTAGTCACTGGAGCAAGTGGTTTTGTTGGGAGCCACCTGGTTGATAAACTTTTAAATCTTGATCATCGAGTTAAAGTTATTGCAAGAAAAGAGAGTAAACTCAAATGGATTGATACAACCAAGGTGGAAGTAGTTTACAGCAATTATGAAGATCTCGATTCACTAAAAAACGCAGTCAAAGATGTAAACTACATTTTTCATGTTGCTGGTGTAATTAAATCAAAATCAAAAGAAGGATATTATAAAGGGAATGTTGAAGTCACTAAAAATTTATTGAAGGCAACAGAGAAAGTAAATCCAAACTTCAAGAGATTTTTATTTGTCAGCAGTCAGGCTGCTGCTGGTCCAAGTCCAGTAGGTTTTGCAAAAACTGAAGAGATGGAATGCAATCCGGTGACGAGCTATGGAAAATCGAAATTGATGGCTGAGAATGAAGTGAAAAAGTTTGAGGGTATAATTCCATTTACGATTGTAAGACCTTCTTCAGTTTATGGCCCAAGGGATCCGGAAATTCTTATGTTTTTTCAAACTTTGAAAAGGGGAATTCAACCAATGGTTGGATTTCAAGAAAAGTATGTTTCGCTTGTTCATATTTACGATTTAATAGATGGAATTTTGCTTGCTGCGTTCTCAAATAAATCTATCAATCAGATTTACTTTATATCGAGTGAAAGAGGTTATGGTTGGGAGGAAATTGGAAACATTTCTTCTAAAATTCTTGGGAAGAAAGTTTTGAAAGTTAAAATTCCACATTTCGCTGTTTATTCTATCGCAGCAATTTCACAATTTTTTAGTTATTTCTCTAAGGAAGCGACAATTCTGAATCTTGAAAAGGCAAGAGAAATGGTTCAGCAAAGCTGGGTTTGCAGTGTGGAGAAAGCAAAAAGAGATCTTGGGTATGAACAAAAGATTTCAATTGAAGAAGGAATTAGAAATACAATTCAATGGTACATTGAAAATAAGTGGCTATAATTTTTTATTAATTATTTTTAGCGCCTTCAGCTATCCAGGTTCTTATTGCACGAATTTGTGTTTGAGTTAGTGGAGGTCTTCCAGGAGGAGGCATTGGAAAACTGGAGCGTCCTTCAATTGAAAGAACAATTAAACTCGCATCTGGATTTCCAGGAAAAACAAAAGTGTAGCTTGCGGTTGTATTTTGATAACTTGTTAGACTTAAACCAGCGCTTTTTGTTTGATCATCGTGACAGCCTGCAGTTGCACATCTTGCGTTAAAGATTGGTTGAATGTGTTTGCTGTATGAAATATTACTTGCTGGAATTTCTTCATCAGACGGAACATTTAGCTGGTCATCGCAACCATTTAATGTTAAAATCAAAAATAAGATAAAAACGAAAATTAAATTTTTCATAGTAATTAAAATTTTTTTCAATATTAAGTTGTAAGATTAAGTAAGTCAATTATGGTAAAAAAGTTTTTTAAAATTGGGACAGATAGATTTCGAGATAAATTAACTGCACTCAATAATAAATTTTTATATTTGAAAAAATTTGGGAAGAAATGAAAAGTTTATTTGTTGATACATCGGCTTTAATAAAAAGCTGGATCAAAAAATATTCTACTTTATTAATAAAAATTTCGGTTGGCATTGGTCTGCTGGCATATTTAATTCATAAAATTTCATTTCAATTGATAGTTGAGTCTTTGACTTCGGTTAATGTATTTCATTTTTCCATAGCCGTCTTACTTTCGGTTTTAAATGTTTACCTGCAATTCATTAGATGGAAAATTCTCGTTAAAACCGAAGCATCTTCGATTGATCAAAATTTAATTCTTAAATCATTATTAATTGGATTTAGCGGTGGGACTTTTACTCCTGCAAGGTCTGGTGAGTATTTTCTCAGAAAATTGACTTTGAAAGATTTGAGTCTAAGCTCGGTTATCACTTTGACTTTTATTGATAAGATGATGCTTTTATTAAATGTAATTTTCTGGGGTGCACTTGTTAGTTTTGGAATGATGCTTTTCTTTTATAAGGTTGATTACTTCGTGACCGCATCTTTATTTATAATTTTTGCAACTTTTTTTACCGCTTTGTTTTTGATGATTTATTCAAAAAGATTTTATACTTACTTAAGAGAACTTAAGAATCGTTTTAATTTCAGACTGCCAATCTTCAGAAAATTATTAGAACCTCTTTCGGATTTGAATAATCAATTGATATCCAAATTAATCTTGATTGCATTTGTAAATTTTATAGTAATTGTTCTTCAATTTTCAATTATTGTTTTAAGCTTCAATGTAAAATCAGATTTTGAATTATTGATGGTGGCTGCAATTATGGTTTATTTCACAAAAACTTTAATTCCTTCGATTACACTTGGAGAAATTGGAATTCGTGAAGGTGCAGCAATTTATTTCTTCGGTTTATTTGGATGTAATGAAGCAATTGCATTCAATAGCTCGATGCTTTTGTTTATGCTGAATTTGCTTTTGCCTTCAATTATTGGATTGTACTTTTTGTTAAGATTTAAGAGGGCATAAGTAAAGTGTCAAACTTCGATCTGTTAAAGATTGCACTCGAAATTTTTTTAGGGTTTTATTCTTTGTTTTTAATTTTTCTTCTGGTTGGAATTTTCAGAGTCCGAAAAGAACAACATCCAAACAATTTGAAAGCAAGTGTGATTGTTCCTTTTAGAAACGAAGGTCAAAACTTAGTTAAGTGTATTTCATCATTGCTCGATCAGAATTTCGAAAAAGATAGATTTGAAATAATTCTTGTAGACGATAATTCATCTGATAATTCTGCTGAACTGATTAAAAATTTTCTTACTCAGCCAATGATAAAACTTATTCGCCTTGATAATGATTCAGGAAAGAAACGAGCAATTGAAGCTGGAATTAATTTGTCAAATTACGAAATCATAGTTACAACGGATGCGGATTGTTATCACTCAAAGAACTGGCTAAGTTCACTTGTTCAATCATTTGACGACAAAACAGGTTTTGTTGCCGGAAAAGTTGTTTATTCAAATACAAAAAATTTTTTTAAAGAATTACAAAAAATTGAATTTGCAAGTCTTGTTAGCATAGGTGCAGCTTTTATTGGAAATAAAATTCCATTACTGGCAAATGGTGCAAGCTGTGCTTATCGAAAAGATTTATTTTTCAAAGTGGGTGGATTTAAAGATAATTTAAGTTTAGCTTCAGGCGATGAAGAATTCTTGATGCAGAAGATTCACTTCGATACTGATTACAAAGTAAAATTCTGTTCCATAGATAATTGTGTTGCATATACCGAACCAACTAGCGGATTAAGGAAATTTATCAATCAAAGAAAAAGGTGGGTCTCGAAAGTTCCTTTTTATAGAAATAAACTTTTGCTGCCCATACTTGTGACTATGTATTTGTTTTATTTTATGAATTTAGCTTCTCTCTTTATCTCTCTTTATCATTTGCAGTTTGCCTTCTTCTATTTCAAGATTTTTATTTTAAAGAATTTTATTGATTTGATCTTTATGTTAAAGGGTTACTTTTTGCTTGAGCTTTCAAAGGATAAAACAAATCTTCTAAAGTTGTTGTTCTTGTTTCCAATAGCCGAATTTTTCCATCTTCTTTATATTTCAATTGTCCCAATTTTGAGTTACTTAACAGGTTTTCACTGGAAAGGGAGAGAATTTAAAAGATGAAATTTATTTCTTTCGTTGAACCGCCATATTTAATAAGTAGAGTATTTAATCAACTAATCTGGGAGAATACTGAACAAAAAATTTGTTTGACCATAGATGACGGTCCATTTCCAGAACCAACAGAAAAAATCCTCAAAGTTTTAAGTCAATTTAAGGCAAAAGCAATTTTCTTTTTGACTGGAAAAAATGTAATTGAGAATGTGAACATCGTTGATGCAATTATAAGTGAGGGACATTTTGTTGCAAATCATTCCTTTAATCATTCCAGAAAAATGATGAGAATGAGCAGAGATGAAATTAGAAAAGAAATTTTAGAGACTGAAAATTTACTTGGCGATAAATTTAAATTTTTGAAAATCTTTAGACCACCTTATGGTAGAATTAATTTTCGAATGTTTCGTGAATTGAAATCGCTCAATTATAAAATAATGATGTGGTCTTTACTAACTGAAGATTTTCGCGGTGAATTTGAGTTGGTAAAAAGAAACCTAGATAAACATTTGAAGGATAATTCCATTATTGTTTTTCATAACAATTCAAAGTCAGCACATATTATTGAAAAATCACTTGACTATGCTTTCAACTTGATTTATAAACGAGGATATGAAATTGGAAGCACTTTCACTTTTTGAAATTTTATTTTTGATTGCGGTTGTATTTTACATTATTCAGCAAATCATATTCCTGATTGGTTTCAATAAAAAGTTAAAAACTAATACGGACTTTGAGCCATCCGTCACAATAATTGTTGCTGCCAGAAATGAAGAGAAAAACATAAGGCATTGTCTCAAATCGCTTGTGGAAATCGATTATCCAAAAGAAAAACTTGAGATAATTGTGGTTGATGATTATTCAACTGATAGGACTGGTGAAATAATTGATGAGTTTACATCGAAATTTGAAAATGTGAAAAAGGTAGTTCCCCATTTAAAAATAATTCCAAAACCTGGAAAGACAAATGCGATTGTTAATGGAATAAAAAAATCTTCTGGTGAAATTATTTTTACAACGGATGCAGACTGTGTTGTTAAACCAACCTGGATTAAAACTCAAATAAAATATTTTACTGACAATGTGGGAGTAGTGACAGGATTTACTTTTCAAAAATCATATTCGCAATTTACTGGAATGCAAAATCTTGATTGGGTGTATTTACTTACAGTTGCTGCAGGCACAATTAATCTTGGCCTGCCTTTAAGCTGTATTGGAAATAATATGGCTTATCGTAGAGATGCTTATGATTGGGTTGGTGGATATGAAAATATTAAATTTAGCGTAACTGAAGATTTTGCTCTTCTTCACAAGATTCATAAACATACTCATTATAATGTTGTCTTCCCCGCAGAAGAAAGTGGAGTAAATCTTTCTGTGCCTTGTCTCGATTGGAAATCACTTTACAGACAAAAACATCGATGGGGAGTCGGCGGGCTTGATGCACCTGTGATTGGATTTGTAATTATGTTCTGGGGTTGGTTGAGCCATCTTTTAATTTTATTGCAATTTGTTTCTGGAAGTGTCTTTACTATTATTTTGACAGTGGTAAAGTTTTTAAGTGATTTAATCTTTCTAATGATCCCTTTACATAAATTCAAAATGGTGAATCAATTAAAGTATTTTTTTGCATTTGAACTTTATTTTATTTTTTATGTGTTGTTGCTTCCGTTTTTTGTTTTCTTCGATAAAAAAGTAATCTGGAAAGATAGAGAATACAAAAATTGAATATGCTTTTACTTTGTAATTATTATGTAACTTATCGATGCAACGCAGATTGTGAGTTCTGTCATTTCGGATTTTCAACGGAACTTAATCGAACTCCATTTGCAAAAGAAGAAGATGTTTTCAACAATTTGCCTCAGCTTCGAGAGCTTGGTGTAAAATTTATTGATTTTACTGGCGGTGAACCACTTTTACACAAAAGCATTCATTTATTTGTTGAAGAGGCAAAGAAATTAAAATTGCAGACAAGCATCACAACTAATTGTCTGCTTTATCCAAAGTTTGCTGAAAAGCTCGCAGGCAAAGTTAACCTTTTGCATTTTTCCCTTGATTCGCCAGATGAAGAAGAGCATAATCAAATTCGTCGAGTTAAGTGTTTTAAGTCAGTGATCGAATCAATCCAAATTGCAAAATCGCTTGGTGAGTTTCCGGATATTCTTTTTACAGTAACGAACGATACTTACACAAAACTTCCGAAAATGTATGAACTTGCAAGAAAGTATGAATTAGTTTTAATTGTTAATCCTGTCTTTAGTTATTTTGGAAATCCAGGACTTTCTATCGAAGCACTTGATTACATTGAAGGATTTTGTTCAGGCAAACCAGATATTTACATTAATCCAAGTTTTATTGAGTTAAGAAGGAGAGGCGGAAATAATCCCGAAAAGCCTTTATGCAAAGCTGTCTCGCGAGTGATTGTAATTTCTCCTTACAATGAAATTATTCTTCCTTGTTATCATTTTGGAAATAAAACGATAAAAATTGATAAGCCTTTGGAGGATATTCGAAATTCTGATTTAGTAAAATATTATCAATCTATGGAAGGGAAGTTTGATTTTTGTAAAGGTTGCACTGTGAATTGTTACTTCGAACCTTCGTTTGCATTTCCAACCAATTATTATGGACTAAAAAGTGTTCCATCAAAATTTTATTATGGTTTTCAGAAATTGATAAAGCAAAAAATTCTTAAATTTGATAATAAATTTTTTGGAGTTCGAAAACAATAATGAAAATAAAAATTCTGCTTCTGGTTGTTTTAGTTTCTGTTGAAGCCTATTCTCAGATTTATCTTTCAAATAGAATTTATTCGAAGACAATTTTATTCCCTGATCAGAAAATGTTTCCTTCTAACTTTTCAGATCTAATGGAGGCAAAAACAGGGACGCAATTTTATCTTGATGCAAAAAGTCTTGAACTGAACATTGGAGCTTCAAAAGATTTAATTCATCATTACTTTAATTGGAATAATTCACTTGCATTTGGTGTCGAATTTTTTAACTGGTCACTTTTGAATCGTGAGAAGCAATTTAAATTTCCTGTGATGGCAGTTGATTATTTTTTCGGTGGTTATTTTGTTTTTTATCACATGAGCAGAAAACTTGATTGGGTAAATCGAATTAGAATAAGTCATATTTCTACTCATCTTTCTGATGGTTCATTTGATAAAAGTCAATATCAATGGATTAATAACAAATTACCATTTACTTACAGTAGAGAATTTCTTCAATGGACATCAGCTTTTATTTATCGCAATTTGAATTTTTATTTCGATGCGATTTATTTATTTCATTCCATCCCTAAGTGGAAATATAATTCAATTATTGGGATTGGAACTGAAGCAATTGTAATTGGATTCCCGAAATTGCATACTGGTCTATTCACAGGTTTTGATTTAAAGTTTCAAAAAATTAAATCAAATAAGTTTGAAACAAACAAAAATTTTTCTGCTGGCTTTATAATTGGAGATCGAACAAAAACTCATTTAAGACTGGCTTATCAATATTATGATGGCTATAACTTTCATGGTCAATATTTTTCAGAAAAACTTAAACAATCGTTCATAAACTTCAGTATTGTGATTTAATATGGAAGATTATTACCAAATAGAAGAAGAAAAACAAAAAAGTAAAACTTCTTTTTTAGCAAGAAGATATTCTTTCCTGATTAATATTCTTTTGTTTATCGTCACATTTTTTACGACTACAATTGCGGGAGTTGCCTGGATTGGTGGACCGGTTGCTGCTTTCAATTTAGACAATTTTCATCTTGGACTTCCATATTCAATTTCGATATTATTCGTTCTGGGAGTTCATGAATTTGGACATTACTTTGCTGCAAAATATCATAAAGTGAAGGCAACTTTACCTTTTTTTATTCCTTTTCCTGTGACTGATTTGTTTTTGAATTTTGGAACACTAGGTGCAGTGATTAAAACAAAATCTGTTGTTCCTGATAAAAAGTCAATGTTTGATATTGGAGTTGCTGGTCCAATTGCCAGTTTTTTTGCATCAGTTGGTATCTTGATTTATGGTTTTACACATTTGCCCGGGGTTGAATACATTCTAAAAATTCATCCCGATTATTTTAGTCCTGAGAAGAGTCCTGATGTGCTCGAACTTCAATTTGGCTATAATTTAATTTATTTGGTTTTAGAAAAACTGTTCACAAATCCAGAAGTTGATTTCATTCCACCGATGACTGAAATTTATCATTATCCATTTTTATGTGTCGGTTGGTTTGGTCTTTTTGTAACAGCAATGAATTTGATTCCTGTTGGTCAACTTGATGGCGGGCATATTTCCTATTCTCTTTTTTCAACAAAAACTCATCAACGAATTGCAGATTTGAGTTTTGTGTTTCTGATAGTTCTTGGAATTGCTGGATTTATATCGGAGATTTATTTGGTGAAGATACCATTTGGTTGGACAGGCTGGCTTTTCTGGGCTCTAATTTTGAGATTTTTTGTTAGACTTTATCATCCTGAAGTGCCTAACCTCGAAGAGCTTGATCCAAGAAGAAAAATGATTGGATATTTTTCAATTTTTATTTTTATCGTAAGTTTTATTCCAGTTCCTTTTTATATTAAATTGTCTTAATAAAAAATATTAACGAAAAGAAAACAACAAATGAAGAAAGAATTTAGTATTCATCTTATAGTCATTACAGTAATTTTTTTATTTTCTTTTTCAGGTTGTGAAAAAGAATATTCTGAGGTAATTGATCCAGTTCAAAATGTTCCCCCAATTGTAAGAAATCTTCAAGCACCATCAGTATTGAATCTTCATCCGACTGATACTTTGAAATTTACAATCAGCATTGAAGCGTATGATTCTGATGGAAAAGAAGATATAAAGAGTGTCTTCTTCAATTCTTTTTTACCCGACGGAAGACCTTCAAGAAACAATCCGATTTATCTTTATGATGATGGGAATCTGCAAGCAAGTGGTGACTTGAATGCTAACGATGGGATTTATTCAAGGATAATAATTCTTCCACCAAATACACCAAAAGGAACATATCGATTTGAATTTCAGGCAATTGATAAGAAAAACGAATTAAGCAATATCATCTCACATAATTTAGTTGTCCAATGAAAAAAATAATTTTATTCATTCTGCTTTGTGCAATTTCAATTTATTCTCAAAATTTTCCAGAAAATTATTTATTGGAAAATGAACTTCGATTAAAAAAGGTTGCAGCAGGTTCTCCAGTTCAACTTGGTAACTCAATTACTGATATTGTTGTAGCCGGAGATACTGTAATTTTGGGAACAGGGAAAGGATTAAGTATAAGTTACGATAGAGGTGAAAGCTGGATTAATTTTTATAATCATCCTGACTTTGGAAAAGAAAGCATTTCGGCTGTCGCATACAAAAATGGATATATCTGGGTTGCCACTGCCCATTCGGTTGAAAGAGACGGGCAAATTTTACCAGAAGGAAGTGGTTTACGATTTTCTTCGGATGGAGGTTTAAACTGGCATAAAGTTGATCAACCTGTTGATCATCCTGACTCAAATAAAGTTGTATATGGAAATAATATCTTAAATGCTTTACCAATTACAACAACGATTAACAACATTACTTATGATATTGGTTTGACAAACGATGCGGTTTGGATTGTTTCGTTTGCTGGTGGACTTCGTAAGTCAACTGATCTTGGAAAAACCTGGCAAAGAGTTGTTATTCCACCAGATAATCTTGATTCGATTAAACCAACTGAGTCATATAATTTTGATCTCTCACCCGTGAGTGGAAATCTAGGTTATCAAAGTAACTTAAATCACAGAGTTTTCTCAATTTATGTTCAGGATGATTCAACTATCTGGGTTGGAACTGCTGGTGGAATAAATAAATCGACTGATGGAGGAAAATCCTGGATAAAATTCAACAAGCAAAATCAAACAAATCATATTTCGGGCAATTTTGTTGTTGCAATTGGGGGGACAAGATATCAAGGTAAACATTATGTTTATGCTGCAACCTGGAAAGCTGAAGATTTAACTGAAGAATATGGAATCAGTTTAACTTCTGATGGCGGACAAAACTGGTCAATTTCAAATAAAGATATTCGAATTCATAATTTTGGTTTTCTAAACAAAATTGCTTATGCGGCTGGTTCCACGGGACTTTTCAGAAGTGATGATTTTGGATTGAACTGGGTCAAAGCTCCAACAATTGTTGATTCACTTACAAAACAAAGAATTCTAAGTTCAACTTTTTATTCTGTTGCATCTCAAGGAAGTACAATCTGGGTTGGCTCGAATGAAGGACTTGCTAAAACAACAGAAACTGGTTTTGCATGGGCTGCACCGTGGAGAGTTTATCTTGCTTTTGTTCCGGTTAAAAATAAATCTGAAACTTATGCTTATCCTAATCCTTTTGATCCAGAAGCTGATGTATTAAAAATCAAATACACTACAGATGGAAGAGACGAAAAAGTTACAATTAGAATTTATGACTTTGGTATGAATCTGGTCAAAACAATTATTCAAAATGCACCAAGAAGCGGTGCTGTTGACCAGCGAATTCAACAAACAGAATTCTGGAATGGAATAGATGAATTTGGAAAAATTGTCAGTAATGGTGTTTATTTCTATTCTGTTCAAATTGGAGATGATGAACCAGTGTGGGGAAAAATTTTAGTAATAAGATAAAGCACTATTAAAAATAACTTTTAATCAAACATTAATGGAATTAAAATGAAATTAAAGTTAGCTGGTATTGGATTTTTATTAATTTCACTTGAACTTTTCGCCCAACCTAAAACTTCACAAATTGCGTCGATGCCAGGAGCTTTTTCGAGAATGGGTTTCGGTTCAAGAGGAATGGCAATGGGTAATGCAATGACCGCAAATACTGATGGTTCGCTTAATGTTTATTACAATCCTGCTGTAAATCCATTTATTAATGATAATTTAATTCAAATTGGTTATACATTTCTTTCACTTGATAGAAAATTAAATTTTATTCAGCTAAGCAAAAGCTTCATCCAATACAAAAGAGACTCAGATGGTAACAAAACTTCGGAAGTTCATTCAAAAGCTGGAGTAACCTTTGGCTTGATTAATTCGGGTGTAGACAACATTGATGGAAGGGATAACAGCGGAATTAAGACAAAAGCTTATTCGACCTCTGAAAATTTATTTTTTCTTTCTGTTGGTATCAATCCTTCGGATGCAATTAGTGTTGGTGTGACTGCAAAATATTATTATTATTCTTTGTTTGATAAAATGACTTCTGAAGCTGTCGGCTTTGATCTTGGTGTGATTTATAAATTGTTTGATAATTTGACGCTCGGTGGATTTATTGGTGATTTAAATTCGAAATATCGTTGGGATTCAACTCCACTTTACGGTGAAGATGGGAATAATTTTTACGATTACTTTCCTGTGGTTAAAAGGATAGGCGGTAGTTTTCGTCTCCCAAAAAATTTGGGTATTGTAAATCTTGATTATGAATGGACTGGTTACGATACAAAAATTCTCAAAGGTGGAACAGAAATTAATCTCGATGAACATTTGAAATTGCGTGCTGGAATTGATCGACTTAATCTTTCTAACTCTGATATGATCCCTAAAATTTCATTTGGCTTTGGATTGAATCATCTTTTAATGAGTAAATATTTTGAGTTTAATTATTCCTTTGTAACTGAGCCTTACGCACCGGGAAACATTCACATTTTAAGTTTAGGAATTAAAATATGAGAACAATATTTTTCTCTATTTTATTTTTAATTACTTTTGAGTTGGTTGCTCAAAATGCCGCTAATACGGGTTATTCATTTCTTAAAATCGGAGTTGGTGCAGGGGAAGTTGCTCAAGCTGAAGCAACAACTGCAAAATTTTCTTCTCCATTCTCAGTTTATTACAATCCTTCTTTAATCACTCAAACAAATTTTAGTTCAATCGGGTTGATGCACAACGAATGGGTTCAGGATTTACGGTCTGAATTTCTTGTCGCAAATTCAAATCTTTATGGTCTTCCCATTTTTATTACTTTGAATTCTACAAGCATTGCTAATATTGAGATAAGAACAAAACCAGGCGAAACGCAAGGTACTTTTAATGCACATTATTTCCTGGCTGGACTTGGAATTGGCTACGAATTGCTTGAAAATTTCTCATTCGGACTTCAAATGAAATATCTTTATGAAAATATTTATGTTAATGAGTCAAATGGATATGCATTTGATTTTGGAGTTTTCAAAAGAAACTTAATCGATAACTTAAGTGCTGGTTTAAGTTTTAGAAACATTGGGAAAGTTAATCAACTTTCTTCTTCAACTGCTGATCTACCTTCGGAAGTAAGGTTTGGATTAAATTATTCTGGAAGTCTGTCGCTTTATAAATTCAATTTTTCACCTTCACTTGATATCCAGAAATTTTCTAAAATTGGAAATCTCAATTTCTTGATTGGGCTCGAAACAAATTATGATAATCTTTTAACTTTTCATCTTGGTTATAATTCAATGAGAGAACTCAATCATTTTTCATTTGGACTGGGTTTAAATTATAAATCAATCTATTTTGATTATGCTTTCTTACCTTTCACAAATAACTTTGGAAGTGCAAACTTAATTTCTATATACATAAAACTATGATAAAACTTCTCGAACTCTCGCATTCCAAAATTTCTTTTGATGATTGGAATCAATTCGTTGAAAAATCAGACAACGGCACCATTTTTCATCGACTTGATTTCCTTTCTTATCATCCGCCAAAAAGATTTAAAGACAATTCGCTTGTTTTCCTTAAAGGCGAGAAAATTTTTGCATTGTTTCCAGCTGTTGATATTGAATTAAATGGCGAGAGAGTTCTTTACTCACATCGTGGTGCAAGTTATGGTTCATTTGTTTATGAATCTTCTTTGAACATCAGAGATGCTTTTAATCTCGTCGAACTTTTAATTGATTATTCTCAAAAGAAAAAATTTGATAAGATTATTTTAACTCTTCCACCAATAATTTATTGCTCAAAATTTTCAAACTATATTGACTTCGCTTTATACAGAAATGGTTTTGAATATCTCAAACGAGAAGTTTCAAGTGTTGTCTCTTTAGATTTTGAAGATGATAAATTATTGGAAACTTACAGACCGGAGGCTCGAACAGCTTTGAAGAAATCTTTGAAATTGGGGGTTGAGATTGCTGAAACCGAAAGATTTCAAGAATATTATGAAATCTTGAAAAAAAATTTGAAAATGAGACATAATGTAAATCCGACTCACACACTTGATGAGTTAATTAAACTTAAAAATGTTTTTCCAACTCGAATTCGATTGTTTGGTGCATTTGTAAAATCGAAATTGATAGCAGGAGTTTGTAATTTCTCTGCCAATTCAAAAGTTGTACTTGCATTTTACATTTCTCATGATGAAGATTACCAAGAGTATCGTCCGGTTAATTTACTCTTTTATGAAATTATGAGAAGATACAAAGCTGAAGGATTTAAGTTTCTTGATTTTGGCATTTTCACAGTCAATATGGAGCCTAACTGGGGATTGGGCAGGTTTAAAGAAAATTTTGGTGCACGTGGAATTTTTAGAGACACTTTCCAACTCTCTTTGAAATAATTATGCTAAAAATTTTACATATCGCAGTTGAAAATTTTGCCGGTGTTCCTTTGTCTTTTGTAAAAATGCATCGTGCAATGGGTGATCAATCCACTCTTGTGACTTTTTACCGAACCGCCCAAAATTTCCCTGAAGAGCTTTCTTTGAATTTCAAAATTCATCGAAATTTTTTTGCTAAAACTTGGAGGCAGTTCAAAGTTGTTCGAAATATTGTTTCTATTGAGAAAAAAGAAAAAAGCTATCCTTTCTACTCTGAACCGAAAAATTTCCTTGAATCACTTTTCTTTGACTTAAGAGAATCTTTCCGAAGAAAAAGAATTTATGAATTTATTGAGCAACATAAACTTTACGATTACGACATCATTCATTACGATGGTGGAATGGATTTCTTTCGCGATTCTCATATTGCAAAGCAATGGAAAATTGACGGCAAAAAAATTGTCTGTTGTTATTTCGGCAGTGATTTAAGAGCTCGTGGACTTATGCGAGAACTCGATAAAATTTCTGACTTAAATCTTACGACTGAATTTGATCATCTCAAAATGCATCCCGATATACATTACATTTTTTATCCTTATGAAGGAGATGATGTCCCGCAAAGAATTCCAAATGAAACTGAAAAAGTTAGAATTGTTCATTCTCCAACGAATAGAAAATTTAAAGGCACTGATTTAATTCTTAAAGTCATTAATGAAATTAAAAAAGAGAGAAATATCGAATTCTTTTTACTCGAAAAACTTCCAAGAGAAAAAGTTTTGAGCATAAAATCAACCTGTGACATTTGCATTGATCAGGTTGGTGGTAAATTCGGTGGAACTGGTTATGGAAAAAGCGGATTGGAAAGTCTGGTGATGGGTATTCCTACAATTACAAATATGACTGAAGCTTATCAAAAATTTTTGAAAGAAAATCCTTTTGTAGTTGCAAACAATGAAAAAGAACTTAAAGAAAAATTAATTGAACTTATTGACAATAAAAATTTAAGAGAAGAGATTGGAAAAAAATCAATCGAATGGGTGATGAAGTATCATTCCTACAAAAGTGTGAACGAACAACTCTTAAATTTATATAAACAACATGGAATTCTCTGAAAATAAAAAGGGAATTTTTTCTCACACCTTAGTTTATTCGATCGGAAATTTTTTAGCTCGCGGATTGAATTTCATTTTGCTTCCCTTTTACAGCCATTTCATCTCGCCGTCAGAGTTTGGAGTTTATTCGGTAATTATTTCTGCTTTAACCATTGCATCAGCAATTTTAAATTTTGGTCTGCCAGGTATCTTTGTTAAAAATCTCTCAGAACTAAATTCACAATACGAAAAAAGGAAATTTATTTCGAATGTGATTAGCTCCATCACATTGATAAGCTTTCCAGTTTTATTTCTGATAATTCTTTTTTCTCCTCAGGTGAGCTATTTCATAATTGGAAGTAAAAATTTTGGACTTGAGATTGTCCTGGGGACTCTTTCTGTTTATGCGCTTAATTATTCCTATTATTTTTCTGTTTTTTATGTTGCTGAAGAAAACTCAAGAAAGTATGTATTAATTAACTCAAAAGCAGCTGTAGTGAATTTCTTTCTGAATATTGTATTTATAGTTTTGTTTGGCACTGGAATTAATGGAATTTTCCTGGCTCAAATTTTTAGTTCTTTGATGATAATCTATCTTGCAAGAGATGTTTTACAAAACTTTTTCAATTTCGAATTTGATTTTAATTATCTCAAACCTGTTTTTGTTGTATCGTTCCCTCTTCTATTATCTGGAATATTTACAATAGTAGTGGAGTTAATCGATCGAATTTTAGTTCTTAAATTTCTAGGAGAAGATCAAGCTGGAATTTATTCTTTTGGTTATCGTCTTGCATTGATTTATAATTTGTTCATACTCTCGTTCAAATCAGCCTGGATACCTCATTATTTTAATTTGAAGAATATCGCACTTGAAGAAGAAGCACTCCATCTTGGAAGAGTTTTTACCAGATTAGTTTATATTTCAGCTATGCTAATTCTGTCAATTCAGATTTCAATAAAACTTTTATTTGATTTTAATTTACTTGCTATTAGAATTTTTGATATGAAATATTCAGCTTCACAAGTATTAATTATTTATGTAATGATTGGATATTTCTTCAATTTGATGATGGCTTTTTATTCAATTGCGCCATATAAATTTAACAAAACAATTCACTTCCTTATTTCTGATCTTTTAGCTATGATTATAAACTTATTTCTAAATTTCATTTTGATACCGATGATTGGAATCAAAGGAGCGGCAATTGCAACAATGATTGCATTCTTGAGCGGAGCTGTTTATTTATTTGCTTACAGCGAAAAAAAAATCCGTGTGGATTATGAAATTCCTAAAATCGTTTTAATTGTTCTAATTTCAGTTTTAGCGTTTTTCACTTACAATTATTCGAAAACCATATTGTCAGCAATTTCATTTTTAATTTTTCTAATTATACTTGGAATACGATGGAATTTATTTGGTAAAAAGCGATTTAACTTTTTAGTTTAAAAGTGAATTAATTGCTCGTTCTAATTCTACTTCACAGATTGTCCAGTTATAAATTTTTTCTGCTGCATTTCTTCCATTAACTCCAAGCTGATAAATTAATTCAGGCTTTTGAATTAATTCTGAAATTTTGTTTACAATCCCATCAATATCTAATGGATCGACTAAAATTCCACAATTTGCAATTTCAAATATTTGTTTGATTGGTTGATAATTGGAGGCAACAATACATTTGCCTAAAGCCATATAATCAAAAATTTTTATTGGGAGAGAACGCTCGTAAATTTTATTTGGTGGGCGAATATCCAGACAAATGTGAACGGGTTCAAGATGTTTTGAAAAATTTTCATAATCAGTCCATTTGAAATACTGAAAATCAATTTTAAGATTTTCAAATCTTTGCAAATAAATTTTTTCGTCTTCAGTTTCAAATTTTCCAGCCAGAATAAAACAAAAACGGTAATCTGTAAATTTTGTTTTTAATGAACTTAAGACATCGTAATAAATTTTTAGTCCTCGACTTACAGAGATTACTCCGGCGTATCCAAAAGTAATTTCATTGTTTTCAATCTTTTTGGTTGAATGTTTGTAATAATCAATTACTGGATAATAAGAAATGATAGAAAATTTTTTTCTTGGAGAATACTTTCTATAACGAATTAGTTTAGTTTCTTCTCCAATGAAAAGATAGTCAGCGAAATTAGTCGCTAAAAAATTTATTAAATGCCCAATCAAAAAAAGAAAAAATTTTTTTAATCCTTTTCTTTTGAGATAAATATTTTCTGGGTACCATTCTGTTATATCGTAAATGATTTTTGCTGGTCTTAGATTTTTTTGAATTAAAGTAAATAGATATGAAATAAGAACCGGAACCGGTTCGCAATTGATAATTATATCTGGGTTATAATTTTTCAGCTCACTTATAATAAACCTAAATTTATTTTTAACTCCTATTTCTCTGGTTAGATCTATTCCATTTATTTTTATAGATGAAATCTCTGTTTTCAAATTTGCATTAGTTACAATGATTGAAACATCATAACCAAATTTTATAAGAGACAATCCAATTTTATTAAAAATTCTCTCATCAAAGGGTGGATGTCCTGTAGAAATTATTGCGACTTTTTTCATTTGAGTTCATCTAATATTTTGAAATAAATTCTGACTTATTTCAAATTTATCCATAAAAAATTTTGGAAGGAAAGAACATGAAAAAGAATTTAATTGCAGTTTCGGTAATCTTTGCGATAATCATAGGTTCTTATTTTGCCATTAACGCAAACGGCTCTGAAAATCTTTTGAAAGATGATAGTAAAGGAAAATCTTTTGAAGAAATCTTGAAACTCGCACAAAAAGATAAAAAGAAAATCGTTGTAAATGTTTATGCTGATTGGTGCAGCTGGTGCAAAAAGATGGAAAGAGAAACTTTTCCAAATCAAGAAGTGCAAAAAGAATTAAAACGAAATTTTTACTTTTACAGAATGAATGGCGAATCGAACGATATCGTTGAATTTGATGGACGCAAGTGGACTAAATCTCAATTAACAAAAGCTTTTGGTATTCGAGGGTTCCCTGCAACTATTTTTTTGAATTATAATTCTCAACCAATTACAATGCTGCCTGGATATGTCGATGCTTCTACTTTCGCAACTATTCTAAAATACATAGGCGACGATGTATACACTAAAATGACATTTGAAGATTTTATGAAAAAGAACAAAAAGTGATTTTTTAGATAATTTATTAAATAAATAAAAAAGGACAATCAAAATTGATTGTCCTTTTTTTCTTTAAATTTTTATACCTAACAGTGATTTGTTTTATTGAATACCTAACTTCTTCTTAAAATAATCGAGCGTAATTTTAATTCCTTCACTTCGAGAAACTTTGGGTTCCCAATTCAATAATTTTTTTGCAAGAGTGATATCAGGTTGTCTTATTTTTGGATCATCGATCGGTAATTCTTTGAATGTTATTTTGCTTTTGCTGTTTGTGTATTTCAGAACTTCCTCTGCAAATTCAAGAATTGTTATCTCATCAGGATTTCCAATATTAACAGGTTCATGATAATCTGTGTTTAACAATCTAAAAATTCCTTCAATTAAATCATCTACATAACAGAAACTTCTTGTCTGGGAACCATCACCAAAAACTGTCAAATCTTCTCCACGCAATGCCTGAGAGATAAATGTCGGTAAAACTCTTCCATCATCTAAACGCATTCTTGGCCCATAGGTATTAAATATTCTTACAATTCTTGTCTCAACACCGTGATACCGATGATAAGCCATTGTCATAGCTTCTGCGAATCTTTTCGCTTCGTCATAAACTCCCCTTGGACCAATGGGATTTACATTTCCCCAGTAAGATTCTGGTTGTGGATGAACTTCTGGATCACCATAAACTTCAGAAGTTGACGCAAGAAGGAATTTTGCTTTTTTTGCTTTTGCAAGTCCAAGTGCTTTGTGAGTTCCAAGCGATCCAACTTTCAAAGTTTGAATTGGATATTTCAAATAATCAATCGGTGAAGCTGGCGAAGCAAAGTGAAGGATATTGTCAACTCGACCTTCAACATAAATAAATTCGGTTACATCATATTTAATGAACTTAAAATTTTCATTGCCGAAAAGGTGTTCAATATTATCAAGACTACCGGTGATCAAGTTATCAAGACAAATGACTCTATGTCCGTTTTGAATTAATTTATCGCAAAGATGTGAACCTAAAAATCCGGCTCCACCAGTTACAACTGAAACGGGTTTATCTGACATATTTTTACTTCGAATATTCTTTTAGATAACTAACAAAAACTGAATAATGTGATTCTTCATCAGCCAGAAGAGTAATAGCAAGATCTTGAGTTACATAATCATTCCCTTCGCAAAGTTTGATGATTTCATTATAGGTCTTGATTGCATCTTCTTCAGCTTCAATTACTCCTTTAATTATCGTAACGACATCTGTTGTATCAGCAGGAGGTTGTAATCCTTTTTGTTCTGGTTTGAATTCAAATGAACCGGGGACTTTTCCACCTAATTCTTTAATTCTTTTTGCTAAAGTTTGAGCGTGTGTCAATTCCTCAGTTACATCAACAGCCAATGCTTTTTTAATTTCTTCTGCTCTGACTCCATCCAGATTGACGGAGTTGGCGAGATAATTTTGAACTGTTTCAAGCTCCTTCCAGTAAGCTTTTGTGAGAAGTTCAATAATTTTTTCTTTCATTTTTTGCTCCTTTATAGTTTTTTTGCTTTACAAATATATTGAACGCAGTTTATATTTTTATTTATGATCAATAATTTACAAAAAATTTTTAGGAATAAATGAAAATAAAATTTGAAAAATTTTCCGGTGCTGGAAATGATTTTATCATTATTCAAAAACCTGAGTTTTATCCAGATCCTGACTTAATTCAAAGACTTTGTGATCGGCATTTCGGAATTGGTGCTGATGGAGTTTTATTTATTGATGAAGCAAATAAAGCGGATTTCAAAATAAGATATTTTAATTCAGATGGTAGCGGGGATGCGCTTTGTGTCAATGGTGCAAGATGTGCTGTAATGTTTGCTTTCCATAAAAAAATTTGCTCGAATGAGTGTTCCTTTGAATTTATTGAAAATATTTTTCGTGCTGTGGTGGAAGATAAATTAAATGTTAAACTATTTATCAATTATTCTCCACTGATTCAATTAAACAAAGAGATCAATTTTCTTGATAAAAAGATTTTAGTTCATTTTGTTGATATTGGTTCAAAACATTTAATCATTGACTGGCTTGATTTCTGCTCAAACTTTTCTTCATTTCTCAATGAAAATCAATTCGAGACTTTTGATGTAAATTATTTTGGAAGATTACTGAGAAATCATTTTGAATTTCAACCTGGTGGGGTGAATGTAAATTTTATAAAACAAGTAGAAGAAAATCGAATAAGAGTTCGAACTTACGAAAGAGGAGTCGAGGCAGAAACTCTCGCCTGCGGAAGTGGAAGCATTGCATCTTCAATAATAACTTATTTAATCAAAAATATTAAAACACCAATAAATATAATCACGACAAGCAAGAAGATTTTTGAAGTTGACTTTGAGGAGAAAGAAGGTTTATTCTCAAACATTTCAATCAAAGGACATGCAGAAAAAATTTTTGAAGGAGTTATTGAAATCTAAAATTGAAAGAAACGTCTCATCAATTTGAACTTTTATAATTATGTATTAGGTTTTATGGTTGCGAATCATTTTAAGATCGTTAACAGAAACTAAATATAAGGGAAATAATATGGTTGAAAAAAAATCAAACGGAAAGCCTTTAATGGGTGCAAGAATAAACGAATGGTGGCCCCAGAGATTAAATCTTAAAATCTTAAGACAAAATTGTCCAAATCAAAATCCTTATGGACCAGACTTTGAGTATGCAAAAGAATTTGAAAGTCTTGATTTAGCTCAGGTTAAAAAAGATTTAATAGAACTAATGACAACATCACAAGATTGGTGGCCTGCAGATTTTGGGCATTACGGTCCTCTATTCATTCGATTGGCTTGGCATAGTGCTGGAAGTTACAGAGTGTTTGATGGAAGAGGAGGTGCAAGATCTGGTGAAATCCGTTTTGCACCAAGAATAAATTGGCCTGACAATATCAGTTTAGATAAAGCAATTAGATTGCTTTGGCCTATTAAACAAAAATATGGTAAGAAACTTTCATGGGCTGATTTAATTATTCTATCTGGAAATGTTGCACTCGAAGCAATGGGAATGAAAACATTTGGCTTTGCTGGTGGTCGTGAAGATATCTGGGAAGCAGACGAAAGCACAGACTGGGGCCCGGAATTGAAAATGCTAACCGATGAGGGAAGATTTAAAGGTGGCGAACTTGAAAAACCTTACGCTGCAACTGAGATGGGTTTAATTTATGTTAATCCTGCTGGCCCAGGTGGAAATCCGGATCCAGTGGCTCTTGCAAAACAAATTAGACTTTCATTTGAACGAATGGGAATGAATGACGAAGAAACAGTTGCATTGATTGCTGGTGGTCACGCTTTCGGAAAAGCTCATGGAGCAAGTCCAGAAAGTTATGTTGGACCAGAACCCGATGCAGCTCCAATTGAAGAACAAGGCTTAGGTTGGAAAAGTAGTTTTAAATCTGGAAAAGGTCCTGATACTTTTACTTCAGGATTTGAACTTGCCTGGTCACAAACTCCAACAAAATTTGGAATTAGTTTCTTAAAAAATCTTTTTGAATATGAATATGAATTGATGAAGAGTCCTGCAGGCAAATGGCAGTGGGTTGCAAAAGATGCACCTGAAATAATTCCAGATGCACACGATCCAAACAAAAAACATAAGCCAATGATGTTGACCTCAGACCTTTCTTTGAGATATGACCCAATTTATAAAAAGATTTCAAGGAGATTCTTAGAAAATCCTGAAGAATTTGAAAAAGCATTTGCTAAAGCCTGGTTCAAACTTGTTCATCGTGATTTAGGACCCCGACATTTATATCTCGGTCCTGAAGTTCCTGAAGAAGTCTTTCCATGGATGGATCCACTTCCAGAACGAGATTTTGAATTAATCGATGAAAATGATGTAGAAGAATTGAAGAAAAAAATTCTTTCTGAAGGCTTGAGTATTAGTGAATTGGTTTACACTGCCTGGTCGTCTGCTTCAACTTATCGCGAATCAGATAGAAGAGGAGGAGCAAACGGTGCAAGAATACGATTGGCTCCTCAAAAAGATTGGGAAGTAAATCATCCTGATGAATTGAAAAAAGTTCTTTCGATTTATGAAAAAATTCAGAATGAATTTAATTCAAAACGAAAAGATGGTAAGAAAGTAACTATTGCCGATTTGATAGTTTTAGGTGGTTGTGCAGCAATTGAATTGGCAGCTAAAAATGCTGGTTTTGAAGTGAAAGTTGCTTTTAATCCCGGACGAGTTGATGCTAGAGAAGAACATACAGATGTATCACTTTACTCTCATATGGAACCATTTGCCGATGGATTTAGAAATTATATTAAAGATCCATCAAAATACTATGCAGAATATTTACTTGTCGATAGAGCTCATTTATTAAAGCTTACAATTCCTGAAATGACAGTTCTTCTCGGTGGACTTCGAGTGTTAGGTGCAAATTATAAGCATACAAATTATGGTGTATTAACTGAAAAGCTGGGAACTCTCACGAATGATTTCTTTATCAATTTACTTGATATGAAATATGAATGGAAACCAGCAGATGAGAAAAATTATTTATTCAATGGCTTTGATCGAAAGACTGGGCAATTAAAGTGGACTGCCACAAGGGTAGATTTGATTTTTGGGCATCATCTGGAGCTGCGCGCAGTTTGTGAAGTTTATGCTGCTCAAGATGGTAAAGAAAAATTTGTTCACGATTTCATTGCCGCCTGGAATAAAGTTATGATGCTTGATCGATTTGACTTGGAATCTAAATAGTTTTTCGCTTCGAAAAAGTTTATGAAATTATTTAAAGTGCCGGGTAATATATTTGTCTGGCACTTTTGTATGAATAAAAAATTCAATTGCAACAAAATAAAAATTTTGGCATCTTACTAACGAAATGATTAAAAAATTTAAAAATAAAAGATCAATTTCTGTTTTAATTTTAATTGCCTACTTAAGTCTTTTTGCGGCTAATGTTTATCATTATCATAATTTAAATTTCCCTTCTAATAAGTTTAGCTTTTTTGTTTCGAACAAGACAATAAAAATCGCTTCTCATTCTTTAGAAAATTGCATTGTTCAATCTACATTTAATTCAGTTCACCATACATTATTTAAAAATTTTAATTTTGATAACTCGATAGATGAAATAAATAATCTTCCAATCCTTGATTTTTCTCCCAATAAAAAATCATTCTTAATTGATAGTAAAAAATTAAGAGCCCCTCCATTTACACTTTCCTGATTGTAATCTTTAATTTTAATAAACGAAAAGTGTAAACATTAATAAAAACAAATAATTTGGAGGTTTACTATGTTAAGCAAGATTCTATTTAGAGTTTTTCTCATTTTTATTCTTTCAATTGCAATTATTTCTTGTTCAAAGGATGAACCACTTTCACCGGCCGAAGATCACTTTGAAGCGGAAGGAATGGTTTTCTATGAATCTGGAATTAAGATAGTTGAAATTTTTAGAGGAGTTACACAAGATACTTTTTTTGTCCCGCTTGGAGAGAAAACACCACATATTAAAATTAAATTTTTAAGTCCAGAACGTAATGAAATTAATCCACCCAATTACAAGGAAAAACCACTTAGCTGGTCAATAAGTGATACTTCAATAGTTTCGGTTGTACAGCATACAGGTCAAGAAGGTAGTTATGAATTTCACCTGTTTGGTAAAAAGGTAGGAACAACTGACATTGAATTTTTTATTTTACACGAAGGTCATTCAGATTTTCGTTCGGGGAAAATTCCAGTAAGAGTTAGATAATGAAACAAGTGTTAAAAAAATTATTTATAGAGAAGCGTCACTTAATTGTGGCGTTTCTCTTCATATTTCAAGTTTCACTTTTTGCTCAGATAAATCAATATTTCATTTCCGGAAGAATTTTAAACGCTGAAAATTCCGAACCAATTCCAAATGCTGAGATAGTTGTAGTAGGAGAAAAAATTTTTTCTACTTCCAAAAATGATGGAACATTTAAAATTGGACCTATCAACTCTGATAATTTCCGAATTAAGATTACACATGTTGCATTTCAGGAAAAATTAATTGATTTCAAATTACCTCAAGAACAAGAGATTAAACTTGTGATTTATCTTTTTCCTAAAACAATAAATCTTTCTCCAATTGTTATCTCTGATAAAAAATCAACCGAAATAATTGAACAATTACAACAGTACAATACAAATCTTACGGGTAAAGAATTACATCAAAAACTTGGTCAAACAATTGCTTTAACATTAAAAAATGAGACTGGACTCGCAGTTCGGTCAATGGGGCCTGCACCATCGAGACCAGTGTTTAGAGGTTTAGGTCAAGATAGAATATTAATCACAGAAGATGGAATGAAATCAATTGATCTATCTGCTACTTCCCCAGATCACGCAGTTACGATTGAACCTTTTACTTCTGACAGAATTGAAGTTTTGAGAGGGCCAAGAGTCTTAACCCAATCTTCGACGACAATTGGCGGAATTGTTAATATTGTTAAAGAAGAGATTCCTGAACAAATTCATAATCAACCTCATTTTCTTCTTGGTGGTTATTACGAATCAGCTAACAAAGGATTGCTCGGTGCAATTAAAGGTGAAATCCCCTTTAAGCCATTTGAATTTAAATTTGATTTAAGCCGAAGAGAAACTTCTGACCTATTAACTCCTATTGGCATTTTGAAGAATTCATTTTCAAAAAACTTTTCGGGATCAATGGGCTTAAGTTATATTAAGGATTTTGGTTTTCTCGGATCAAGTTATAAATCGTACAATCTTAATTATGGAATTCCAGGAGGCTTTATAGGTGCTCATCCTTTCGGAGTAAATATTGACATCAATAAAAGACAACTCGCATTTTCATCTATGCTTTATTTAAGTAATGCGAACAATAATTTTTCATTTGATTTTAGAAATGATTATTACAGACATAAAGAATTTGAACATAGTGGACTTATAGGTAGTGAGTTTAGAATAATTACAAATTCTGGAAAAATTGTTTTTAATCTTCAAAATGGGAAGCTGTTGAAAGAGTTCGAAGCTGGCATATCATTCGAGATGCGTGACTTTGAAATTGGAGGTTATGTATTTACTCCACCGACAAAGTCTTATAATTTTTCAACTTTTATTTATAATGATTTTCATTTTGGTAGATTCAATATTGATGCAGCGCTAAGGATGAGTTATGATATAGTTGACCCTAAAATTAAAAAAATCAGTAAACGGATTGGTGAAATAAGGAAACGGGAATTTTTTAATGTTTCTGGTTCAGTTTCGTTTATTTATAAATTGTCTGATATAGTTTTTATTGGAAGCAATGTAAGTCGATCAACGCGTGTTCCTACAATTGAAGAATTATTCTCTGAAGGTCCGCACCTTGCTGCTTATTCCTATGAAGTTGGAAATCCATATTTAAATTCTGAGAAAGGTTGGGGATTTGAATTTTTCGTTTATCATAAATTTGAAAAGTTAGATTTTAACTTAAACGCATTTTATAATTATCTAAACTCTTATATAATTCCAAGAAATACAGGATCGATAAACTATCAAACATTTTTACCAGTTTATGCAACCAGTGGAGTTTATGCCGCAATTTATGGACTTGAAGGGTCAGTCAAAGTTAAGTTAATTGATAAAGTGTATTTGCAAACATCATTCAGTCAAACAATAGGTGAGTTTAGAGATACAAAAAGACCACTTCCACAAATTCCACCTGTGAAAGGCTTAAATCAAATTATTTATGAAACAGAAAAATTTAATGTAGGGATTTCAAATGAATGGGCATTAAAACAAAACAGAGTTGATGAATTCGAAGAACCAACAGCTGGATATTCAATCACAAATTTATTTGCCCAGAAGATTTTTCAACTAAAAAGTGTAATTATAAATTTAACTTTTAATTTCGAAAACATTTTCAATCAAGAATATCGAAACCATTTATCAAGAATAAAATCGATTTACCCTGAACCAGGAAGAAATCTTAGAATGATTGTAAAAATATATTATTAAATTTTGAAAGTTATTTTTTCCTCAAAAGCAAATTAAATAAAATTAATCGTTTCTTACCTCAAAGATTTTTAAATAAGCTTAATAAGTTATAATTCTTCATCATTTCAATTTTTTATAGTCCAGCAAATTGACTGGAGAGTTTCAAAGGTTTTATTTTTTAATTGAAATGTTTCATAAAAACTATAAGATAAGTTCGTACAGATAAAACTTAATGATAATTTATATAGGTATAGAACAGATATTCTTTAGTTATAATCTCTGGTAGAAACACAACATTGAGAAAAGATTTAATTAATATAAATCACTAATCGAAGTAAAGTACAAATCTAAATTAACTGATGAAAAAAGTTATTTGATAAATTTCACCCAAAGCAAAAATTAATTATCAGTTATTATAAAGAATTAAATAAATTAAAATTCTGACATTTGTCTTATCATATTTCTTCTCAAAAACCATCCTGTAAAATCATATATAGTTAGACAGATTTTCACCCTTTACTGATTATCATTTTTTTTTGCGAAAAAATATTAAAAAGCTTGACAATTCCCATAAAAAGGTTTAGCTTTGCTATAAAAGTGGGGAATTGTGGATGAAAAGTCCAAATTCTCCTAAATTAAAATTTTAACTGAAAGTTCAAGATATGTTTGAGGGAGTCTTTAGAAATAAAAAAAGAAAACTAGTTCAGCGAGGAAAACTTGGCTGAGTCGTTTAAAGGATTCACTGGACAATATCGCTATTCTGTTGATGCAAAAAACAGAATAAGCATCCCTGCAAGATTGAGAAGGGAGATCCTCCTTGAGGATGACAAACGATTCATAATCCTTTCGGACTCGGAAGATCGTTGCATTAAACTTTATCCATATAGAGTTTTCAAGAATATCATTGATGCAATCAGTAAAACAAATCCTTTTGATCCATTGAATGCATACGTAAGA
>JBNAWO010000002.1:0-56038 GCA_049699815.1 Ignavibacteria bacterium
TGTAAGTATTTCAGCCCCAGCTTTTGCTGCAAGTTTTCCAAGCTCGTAGTCGAAAATTCTTCTTTCTAAAATAAATCCTGTTCGATTAAATTTTATTTTAACTTCAGTTTCATCTGGAGCGATAAAAATAAAACTATTGATAGTTGATGCAATCCATTTTGGATCGGGAGTGATGAAAGGTTCAATTCCGTCTTTACTTACGGCTTCACCGCAACGAACTGGATAACCAACATCTCGATCTTTTTCTAAAACAAGAACAGAAACACCCTGTTCAGCAGCAAATCGTGCGGCAGTTGTTCCAGCTGGTCCAGCTCCTACTACAACAACATCGTAATAATTTTTCATTAAATTCAAATTGACTTTGTTTTTAGTTGTTGAAGTTTATCTTTTCTAAAAACAAGAACTTCAATTGGGCAGACCCATACACATTTTGCGCAATTTGTACAGCGTTCTTCGATTATTGAAATACTTGCCTCTTTAAGTTCAATTGCGTCTTCGGGGCAAACTCCCACACAGGTTCCGCAAAAGTCGCATTTATCTGGTTTGATTTCTATTAACAGCATAGCTTTTCATTAAAATACATTAATAAAAAGAAATATGAAATGATTTTATGGAGTGAATAAAAAAGCTGCCTCCATTTATTTGAATGAAGGCAGCGAAATTTACTATTGAACGTTTGTTAATACTATTTCTCTTCCAAAATCAATCACACCTAATAAATTTGACTTAACAGTTGGTTGATACTGCTTAACCCACCAATCAATGTTATCGTTAACCCAGATATATTGAGGCATATCGAAGCTATCTACTTTCTGATTGTATGCATAGATTTCAACATTTACAAAAACTTTAACTTTATAGGCTTTGTAAGTTCCAGCTGGAACTGTGACATCCTCAAATCCTTCATTTTTGCCTTTCATTTCGAAACTTAAATTGACAAAAAAACCAGTATCAACTTGAATTGTGTAAAACCTTTTTGGTAGTATAACATATTCTGCGTTATTGCCTTTGCTTAATAATACTCGAGGTAGCCATACATAATTCTGAGTCAACTTCTTTAATGTATGTTTAAGATTAAATTTGATAGACGCATCATTAGTAAAGAAATTGGTGGTATCTGTGTACTCATATACATCTTTCCCATTTACTACTCTTAAGTAGGTTGTGTCATTATAAGACTGAGAATAATTTACAGAAACAAATGCATCGTTAACCCCACCGATGCTTACATTTTTTGCAACACATCGTTCATAGTAATTATACATTTCGCTGGTTCTATTATTCAGGGAGTCTAAAACATACTCGGTAAAATAATAACTTTTCCCTACTTGTGGTTCAAGTGAAAATTGGATATCTGGTCCAGTTGGACCTTCATCTTTTTTCTCGCAACTCGTTAAAAGAATTGAAAGGAAAAGGATAGAAGTTATAATTAATAACTTTTTCATAATGATTTACTCCTCATTTTTTTATAAATTCATAAATCTCTGAATGATAAGCAAACTAAATTTTTGTGGGAGAAGTTGGAGCAAGTAGATAAATATTTTTATGAAGGTTTTTGAATTATTCAATAGGCAGATAAATTCTAACAATTGTTCCTTTATCCACTTCGGAAACAATTTCAATTTTTCCGCCCAAAAGTTCGATCAATTTTTTAGATAAATACAGGCCAATTCCAATACCTTCGTATTTCCTATCCAGTCCAGTGGAAGCTTGAGTAAATGATTCGAAGAGTTTTTCTTTAAATTTTTCTGAAATTCCGATCCCAGTATCAATAACTTCAATTACTCCATATTTAATCTTATCAACATCTTCTTTGATATATGTTTTAACTCTTACACCGCCTTTTTCAGTGAATTTAATTGCATTATCGATTAAATTATTAAGAACTAAGGTTAATCTTTTTGGATCGGTGAGAAGTGAAAAATCATCTTCATATATTTTGTCAAGAAAAAGATTTTTTTCTTTTGCCTGAGTTATAAATGAGTTTATAATTGGGTCAATAATTAAATTGATATTTATTTTCTCAAAACTTAATTCTGATTTTGAGGATTCAATTAAAGAAATTTCAATGATGTTATCCATCAAGTTCAGGAGCCGCATTCCGCCACGTTTTATACTCCTGGCAAATTCAGTTAATTCAGGGAAGTTCAATTCATTTAATTCGGAAATTAATAATTCACTAAAACCAAGAATTGAATTGAGTGGAGTTCTGATTTCATGACTTATGTTCAAAAGGAAACTGCTTTTTAGATTATTAAGCTCTTCAATCTTTTCTTTTTCCTCTCTTAAAAGCTCATACATCATTTTTTGGTCTGTTATATCTTTATACAAACCAAAAATTCCTATTCTCTCCCCTTTGTGTAAAATTGGATAGCCAATTACAAGCACATCAATTAGTGAACCATCTTTCCGCATCCTTTTTGTTTCAGTTATAATAATTTCATCACTCAGAACTTTGTTTGAAAGAGCTAACCCTTCTGATTTTCTATCTGGTGGAACAATTAATTGGTTTAAAGTTAAATTTTTAACTTCATCTCGTTTAAAGAAGAATAAATCTTCAAATGCTTTGTTGATATCAATGATTCTATCATTTCGATCGAGGATGACAATTGCAATTGGTGAATTTTCAAAAAGTTGCTTGAAAAATTCTCTTTGAATTTCGAGTTGTTCTTCGGCTTTAACTTTTTCTGTAATATCAAAAATATAACCTTCGAGGTAATTGTCTTCTTCTTTTTCTCCTCGAATTACTGCCCCTTGTTCCCAGACCCATTTTATTTTTCCATCTTTAGTTCGAATTCGATAAGTCAATTGAAAAGGTTTGTTCTGTTTTATTGCTTCATCAATTTGCAATTGAACTTTTTCACTATCTTCATCTAAAATTAATTCACTAAAGTTTATAGTTTTTTTGATAAAATCATCTGAATTGTATCCTGTAAGTTCAAAGCACTTTGAACTGATTTCTTCCATTGTATGGTTTGGATCATTTTTACATTTGTAGATCACGCCCGGCAAATTTTCAATTAATGTTTTATAACTCATCTGATAAGTGATAAATTGATCAAGAATGTGCAGATTTTCTGTAATGTCAATCCCGAAAGAAAGTGTTCCTATGATTTTATCATCTTGTTTCAGAACAGAATTTCGCCAGCTTATATATCTTTCTTTTCCTTCTTTTGTTAGAATTGGGTTTTCAAAAATTTCGACTATTTCGTTTTTCTGTTGAAATTCTTCAAAGATTTTCCAGACTTGAGGATATTTATTTTTTGGAACGAGAGTCTCGAACCAATTTTTACCAATAATTTCCTCTTTTGTATAACCTGTTATCTTCTCAACAGCTTTATTGACTAATATAACTTTCCCTTCAGTATCAAGTTCTACAACAATCACATTTGGTGTTTGTAAGATCTCATTAGTGAAGGTTTGATACCAGCTTAATTTTTTCTCTAATTCACTAATTTTTTCTTTTAAGATTTCAATTTCTGATTTTGAACTCATTGATTTACAATTATTATTATTTGTTTGAGCTATTTGGTGTTGGATTCATAAATTTCCAGAAATCCGCACCATCGGGGAATCTTCCAAAGGAAGTATCTGTTTTTTGTGGGCCATAGGTTATTGTATCAATTGTTTCTAAAGAAAGAGAAAAAATTCCAATTTGCTCACCAACTGCTGATAATTTGAAATTTGAGTGTAAAATTCCCTGAGCTGAGTCTTCATCACACCAAATTAAAACCCATCGTTTGGGTTGAAGTTTTAAATCTGGCATTCGCCATTTATTCTTTTTGTTGAAATCATCGGTGAGGTAGAAAGAACTTAGGTTAATTGTCGTATCTTCACCATTGAAAAGTTCGACCCAATCATCGAATTGATTTTTTTCATCTGCGATGGTGGATTTATTTGACGCCATAAATTCATTAATGTAAAGTTTTAATCGCCGGGGTTGTTCTTTTGTCTCGGGTTCAGTAGGCTTATCGCAGGCGTGAATTGCAAAAATGATCACGACAATAAAAATCAAAAATGAAAAGTGCTTAAAATTATAGAACATATGAAGCCCCTAAAATTAGAGTATTTTCAAATTTTGAAGATTTCTTTTCAGTAAGCCAGTTTATGCTGAGTCTGAATTCTTTCAAAGGTCTATAATCAATCTTTGCTTCAAAAAAATTTGAAGGCGATTTCTTGATATTACTGAAGTATTGACTGAAGCGAGTTCCAAAAACAAAATCATTAATTTTATACTCGATTGAAAAATATTCTCCGCCTGTCATTGTGCTTGAATCTTTGCGTCCCAAGAGAATTTCAGATGAGAAAGAAAGATTATCGATGAGATCAATTTCAAAATCAAATCCATTGGCAACGAAATATTTTGAAGTTAAAGAATCAAACTTTTGAGTAGAATTTATTCCGAATGATAAGTTTTTGTAATTAATCTCTAATCTTTGAGCATAAGTCTTTGAATTATTGTAATCTCCATCTAAATCACCTTTGTTACCATTAAATATTCCTGCTGTAAGATTTACTTTGATTTTTTCGATTTTTGTATAAAACGAAGCAAGTAATCCTATATCTCTTCCTGCAAAGGCAAGATCATTAAATTCTTTTACAACTTTTGTTCTTTCAAAATATTGGATGTTTTTAACTGAAATAAGTCTTTCCCTCGAAAAAGGAATCTTCTGCCGACCAAAATATAAAGTAAAGTTTTGATTTAGATTGAAGCCGATTTTTGCATCTTTTACTAATAAATTTTGATCCAACGGGTCAATTTCTATTACAGCATCAAATCGATCGTTGATTTTGCTTTTAGCACCTAATCTAAATCTATTAATTAAGAATTCATTATGGGTAAACTTATTGTTTGAAAGTTGAAGTTTATAAATAGGTTGAACAAAACCTTCAAGAGTTGTGTTTGTATTCCCAATTTTTTGGGCAAAAATTTGTGCAGAAATAAGAAAAGTAAACAGTGTAATTTTTACCGCTTTCAACTTAATCTCCAATTGATTTTACAGAGAAATAATCACTTACTTTATCGGCTTTCTTTTCTGTCCACATCACATCGATAACTTCAAATTTAAGTTCTCTAAGTTTTTGCGTAATCATATCTTTTAGATCTAAATTATCAAGGACAATATCGTAACTCAAAACCGTTTGTTCCGGGGCTGATTTTTTTTCTTTAGCTGATATGAATTTATAGTTTAAATTTTCCTTTGAAAATAATTCATCGATATCTTCAATTAAAACCTGAGTAGCTACACTTGGAATCGATATCTTTAAATTAAAATTATGTTTAATATCAAATAGCCAGTTTAACAGGAATGGTGGGATGAAATTAAAAATGTTGAATCCTATTCTTACGAAGATAGTTGCAATTATAGCCAGCGCATACAAACCGACACCGCAAGCCATACCAATTCCAAGCGAAATAATCAATGAACTCGCTTCTCTTGGACTGCTCAAACTATAACGATATCTTACAATTGTTGCAGCACCCATCAAACCAAACGCTCTTGCAATTTCAGAACCAATAATCATCATCATCAATGATGCCGCAAAAGCAAGAATGATGTGAGCTTCCATAACAGCAAGTCCATAAGCATCAATTTTTCTTCGATATGATACAACTGCACCTAAAAATCCAGCTAAGAAAAATGAGAAAATTGTTAATGATAAACTATGACTTCCACCAATTTTCGGCAGAGTGTGTTGGTCCTGGAAAATTTTAATTATATCATTTTGGGCAAATGCGGATACAGTAAGTAAAGTGATAACCAGAAAAATTGCGCCTGCATATTTTGATATATTAGTTTTCATCATCTTAACAAGAATTTTTTCTAAATTTATTATACTTTCAACTAAAAATGAAATTTTTTATTAGAGCTTTATTAACTTGCAATTAGTAGTTTTGCTTGATAATAACAATTAATCGAACCTAAATAAACTAACAATTAATTATAAGAGCTATGATAAACGAAAAAATAAAAAATCTTGAAGAGTTGATAAATTCTTATGAAAGAGTGATAGTGGGTTTTTCTGGTGGAGTTGATTCAACACTTGTGTCTTTTATTGCAAGTAAAGTTTTAGGACAAAATGCCTTAATTGTTCTTGCACGAACAGAAACAATTTTAGAGGAAGATGTTCAGCTTGCAAGAGAGATTGCTTGGAAATTCAATTTCAATTACAGAGAAATTGAATACAACGAACTCGAAATAGAAAATTATGCTTTGAACCCAATAAATCGTTGTTACTTCTGTAAATCAGAACTTTACACACGACTAATACAAATTGCAATCACTGAAAAAATAAAATACATTTTAGATGGAGCAAATCTCGATGATTTAGGTGACTACCGGCCTGGTAGAAAAGCAGCCCAAGAAAAGAAAATAAAATCACCTTTGATTGAGTGTGGTTTTACAAAAAAAGAAGTTCGTCAGGCTGCTTTAATTTTAGGACTTCCAAATCACGATAAGCCCGCAGCACCCTGCCTTTCTTCCAGGATTCCTTACGGTACACCAATAGATAAAAAATCACTTGAAATGATTGCAAATGGTGAGAGATTTTTACATCAAATTGGATTTATTAATGTTAGAGTTCGACATTTTGGCGAAAAAGCAAGAATTGAAGTTGATAAAGAGATGATCGAAAAATTGTACAATAACATTGAAAAGGTTCAAGAATATTTTCAGATTATTGGCTACAAAGAAATTGAAGTTGATCCCGAAGGATTTGCGTCTGGAAAATTAAATAAAAATATCATTGACAAAATTGAAATTGTAAGATGAAGAAAAATCTTAAAGAGATTTTACAAGACTTCAAAAATTCTAAGTTGAGTCTTCAAGATGCTTTGCATCTAATTGAACAAAAACAATCCGCAATAAACCTTGATTTTGCATCTCTTGATATTCACCGTGAGAATAGAACAGGCATTCCAGAAATTATTTTTTGTGAAAATAAATCGACAGATAAAATCCTGAAGATTATCAAAAATATTTTGAGTGAGAAAGATTTAGTAATTGGGAGTCGATGTTCTGAAGAAAAATTAAAATTGATCAAAAGAAAATATCCAGAAGGCACATATTCAATTGAGGGCAGAGCATTTTTTATTGGGAAGGCAAAAGAAAAAATTGCTGGTAAAGTCGGCTTAATTACAGCTGGCATTACTGATATTTCTGTAACTGAAGAAGCATCAATCGTTTTAGAAGCACTTGGAATTAATCATGAAAAATTTTACGACATTGGGGTTGCAGGAATCCATCGTTTGTTTTCCAGAGTAGATAAAATAAATTCTTGTGATGTTTTAATTGTAGCTGCAGGGATGGAAGGAGCTTTACCTTCAGTAATTGGAGGAATGTTTTCTCAACCTATAATTGCAATTCCAACCAGCATTGGATATGGAACTTCTTTAAATGGTTTTACTGCATTATTTGCAATTTTGACGAGTTGCTCACCAGGGATCACAGTCGTAAATATTAATAATGGAGTTGGTGCTGCTTCGGCTGCTATTAAAATTTTGAAATTACTTAATGATAAGTTTAAAAAAGATTAAACTATTCTATGAGAGTTGCCTTTGTAACATCCGAAATGGCTCCTTTTGCGAAAGTGGGCGGACTTGCTGATGTTGCTAAAGGTTTAACGAAAGCTTTAAGTCAACTTGGTTGCGAAGTAAAGATTTTCATTCCAAGATATTCATCAATAGATCCATGGAGAGAGGAACTTCATTATTGCTTCGATATAAATGAGATTAAGTTAAAAGTTTCTGAAAAAGAATTTTCTGTTCATACTTTCAGAAAAGAAATTCAATTGAATTCTAATTCAAAGGTTGAAGTTTATTTCGTTGATTCACCGTTCCATTTTGAGCGTGAATCTATCTATACTAATGATATAGATGAAGGCGAAAGGTATCTTCTTTTTTCCAAAGCTGTTGTTGAAATTATCCAGAGATTAAAATGGGTTCCTGATATTTTTCATATTAATGATTGGCCCACAGGTTTACTTCCAATAATTTTGAAACATCATTATGAATGGGATTTATTATTTAAAAATTCAAAATTCCTTTTAACAATCCATAATATCGAGTATCAGGGTAATTTCTCACCTGATTTAATTTATAGTAATTATCTTGATGGTAAATATTTTTATCCTGGTGGACCACTCGAATTTCATGGGAAAGCGTCTTTTCTAAAAGCTGGAATTGTTTTTTCTGATATCATAACAACCGTTAGTGAGAATTACGCCAAAGAAATTTTAACTCCTGAATTTGGTGGCGGAATGGAAACCATTCTGCAAACAAAAAAAGATAAACTTTTTGGAATTTTGAATGGCGTAGACTATTCAGAATGGAACCCAAAAACAGATCAATTTATTCCGTTCAAATATTCTGAAAAATCTCTCTATCGTAAAACAAAAAATAAAATTGTGCTGTTGAAAACATTTCATTTACCTGAGGATAAAGAAACACCTTTAATTGGAATTGTCTCGAGACTTGTTTCACAGAAAGGTTTTGATTTGATCTTAAATGGGATTGAAGAAATCATTAAACTCAATTGCCGGTTTGTAATTCTTGGTTCTGGTGAAACTAAATACGAGGATTTTTTCAGAAGTCTTGCCTATTCTTTCCCTGAAAAATTTGCATTAAAAATTGGATTTGATAATCATCTTGCTCATCTTATTGAAGCTGGCGCTGATATGTTTTTAATGCCTTCAAAATATGAACCCTGCGGACTTAATCAAATTTATAGCTTGAAATATGGAACAGTCCCAATCGTTCGTAAGACCGGTGGGCTTGCGGATACAATTCGTGATTGGGATTTTTACCAGCAAATTGGTTTGCATAATGGGAATGGTTTTGTTTTCGAAGAATACTCATCAAATGCGATGATTGATGCAATTAATCGGGCTCTTCAAAAATTTCAGGATAAAAAAATCTGGAAGCAAATTCAGCTTAATGGAATGAAAGAAGATTTCTCCTGGGAAAAATCAGCTAAAAAATATTTGCAACTTTATCATCTTGCCGCAAAAATTTGAAATTAATTTATGGTTTTAATTAATCATTCTTGAATTCAAGGCCTATCTTTTCGATATTTGTAAAACCAAAGGTAATGAATTGAAATTTCTAAAATACTTCTTATATATTTTACCTACATTAATTTTTATTGTCTTTATCTCCATAAGGGAGACTAAAGGCACGCTTGGAACTTTAAAAAATCCAGTCAAACTTTACTTCACTCCCTCAGTTGATGCCGAAAAGATAACATTGAGCGCCAAACCCCTTATCCAGTTTCTTGAAAAAGAAACTGGTTATTATTTCGAGACAGCAGTCCCAACATCATACATCGCAGTTGTAGAAGCATTTGGAACCGATAGAGCTGATATTGCAATAATTAATTCATTCAGTTACTTACTTGCTCATGAGAAGTATGGTGCCAATGCGGTGCTTAGAGTAATTCGGACTGGAAATCAAGCTTTTTATCGTGGACAAATAATTGTGAGAACTGACTCAGGAATTGAAAAACTTGAAGATTTAAATGGGAAATCGATAGCATATGTTGATGCATCATCAGCTTCGGGTTATATTCTTCCAAGTGCGCTTTTAAGAAAGAGAGGCATTAAACCTACCAGAGAGACTTTTGCAATGAAACATGACAATGTTGTAATTATGGTTTATCAGAAACAAGTTGACGCTGGTGCAACATTTTATTCGCCGCCACATCCAGTAACTGGCGAACCACTTGACGCAAGATCAAGGGTTAAGAAACAATATCCAGATGTGTTTGAAAAAATTAAAATTTTAGCTCTAACTGACTCATTACCAAATGATCCAGTTGTTTTTAGAAAAGGAATGCCTCGTGCAATGGTTGAAAGAATTAAAAATGCGTTGTTGAAGTTTGCTAATTCAGAAGAAGGCAGAAAAATTATGCCTGATATTTACAGTATGGAAGGTTTAATTGAAACAAAAGATTCAGATTATGATCTTCTTCGAAAACTTGTTAAAGAAGCAGGATTAAATCTTGAAGAAATGGTAAAAAAATAATGAACTCAAATAAAATCGTTGAAGTAAGAGATCTTCATAAGGTTTATCCAAGTGGAACGCACGCACTGAAAGGTGTTTCCCTTGATGTTTATGAAGGTGAATTTTTAGTTGTGATTGGGCTCAGTGGTTCAGGTAAAACAACATTACTAAAATGTATCAATCGCCTTGAAGAACCAACAGCAGGAACAGTAAAATTTCTTGGCAAAGATATAACTCACATCAAAGGTAAAGAACTTCGAGAAGTCAGGACTCATATTGGAATGGTTTTTCAGCAATTCAATTTGATTAAAAGAATGAGTGTGTTGAATAATGTTCTTGCTGGTAAACTTGGGTATATGAAAACATTTCCATCTATTCTTGGTAATTTTCCCCCTCAATGTATTGAAGAAGCAATGAAAAATCTCGATATAGTTGGGATTAAAGAGTATGCCTATGAAAGAGCTGATAAACTTAGTGGAGGTCAACAGCAACGTGTTGCAATTGCAAGAAGTTTAATGCAATCTCCAAAATTGTTACTTGCCGATGAACCTGTTGCAAGCCTTGATCCTGCCACTTCCAATTCAATTATGCAATATTTTGAAAAAGTGAATAAGGAGCTTGGAGTAACTGTTGTTTGTAATTTACATTTTCTTAGTCTTGTTAGAAGATACGCAACTCGTGTAATTGCTTTGAAATCAGGTGAAATTGTTTTTGAAGGATATCCAAATGAAATAGATGAAAAATGGTTCAAAAAAATTTACGGAGAAGAAGCAGAAGAAGTGGAGATTAGATAATGTTAGAACCAGAATTAGAATTACATCCTAAAGAAAAAATTTTGAGAAAGAAAAAAAATCAAGAAAAGATTAATCTCATTAAAGCAATTTTTCTCGATAGTTTTTTCATCTTTTATACAGTTTTGGTTTGTCAGAGAGCGATCTATTATAAAGTAATTTTAGATTTAAGAGATTTACCATTTTCCTGGTCTGAAATCTTGGTCTTTGCAATTATTTCGATTATTATTGGAACTGTTTGGGGATATAGCAGAACCTCACTTGGTGCAAAAATTATGGGGCTGGCAAAAGATACAAAGTTTTCCAGATGGTCATCGGAAATTTTCGCATGGACATTATTTAATTTAACATTCATTGCTGGCTGGCTTGTAACGAAAATTTCTTTAATTGATTTGTTCAGTAAAGAAGGAATTGAGGGAGCTAATAGAATTTTTCATGCTTTATTTACTCCTGAATTTGGAATTTTTGATGATGCCCTCTTTGCAATAATTGAAACTATTTACCTTGCACTGGTTGCAACTTTATTATCAATCCCTCCAACATTAATCATAAGCTTTTTTACTGCTCGAAATTTGATGAAAGATAATTGGCTCACTATGGCAGTTTATTATGTTTTGAGAATTATATTAAATTTTGTTCGTTCAATTGAACCATTAATTTGGGCAATTATTTTTTCTGTCTGGGTTGGAATTGGTCCTTATGCCGGGATGATTGCTTTACTTGTCCATACAATTGCAGCAAATGCAAAACTTTATTCAGAAGCTATTGAAAGCATTGAAGAAGGTCCAGTTGATGCAATTGAAGCTACTGGTGCAAATAAAATTCAAGTAATTTGGTATGCTGTAGTTCCACAAATTATTCTGCCATTTTTATCTTTTACGATCTATCGTTGGGATATTAATGTCAGAATGGCTACAGTTATTGGACTTGTAGGTGGTGGTGGAATTGGTACAATGTTAATGCAATATCAGGGACTTGCTCAATGGCATGAGGTCGGTTTAATTGTTATAATGATTGCTTTCGTTGTATGGATAATGGATTACATTAGTGCAAAAATTCGGGAAGCGATTTATTAGAAGTTTTTAATTTTAATAAATACCTAAAATTTTTGGGCTTTTTTGAAAATTGTTTTACAATAAAGATTGTTTGTGAAGATTTAATTTTAATAGATAGGCATTTACAAAGTAGTTAACTGAGTTTATTTTTTCGATTTTGTGAAAAAATCTTGATTAAAAATGAAAAAATATTAATCTCTCAATTTGATTTTGTCTTTCATTTAATAAACTAGTCTAAATTTGAAAATTCTCACTCATAGCTTAAATTTGTCAAAAATTTTGGAATGGATAACAAAACCTTCAAGAGAACTTTAGTTACAGCTGCATTACCATACGCCAATGGACCAATTCATTTAGGACATCTAGCTGGTGCCTATCTCCCGGCTGATATTTTTGTCCGTTTTAAAAGATTAAAAGGGGAGGATATTATTTTTATCTGTGGTTCAGATGAGCACGGTGTACCCATAACAATTACTGCTGAAAAGGAAGGAGTCTCTCCAAAAGTTATAATTGACCGTTATCACGAATTGAACCGCAAGGCATTCGAAGATTTTGGGATGAGTTTTGATAATTACTCTAGAACCTCACTCCCACTTCATCATAAAACTGCTCAGGAATTTTTTCTGAAATATTATCAGAACGGAATTTTAAAGCAGAAAAAAGAAATGCAATATTATGATGAAAAAGCCAGAATGTTTTTGCCGGATAGATATCTGGTTGGAACCTGCCCATATTGTAAAAGTGAAGACGCTCGTGGTGATCAATGTGAAAATTGCGGAAGTTATCTCAATCCAACTGATTTAATTAATCCCAAAAGTAAAGTAACAGGTGAAACTCCGGTTCTCAAAGAAACTACGCATTGGTATTTTCCGCTTGGAGATTATCAGCAACGACTTGAGAAATATATTGCTGAGAAAGATGCTCAAGAAGGATGGAAAGAAAATGTGTTAAACTACTGCAGAAGCTGGTTTCAAGAGGGATTGCAAGATAGAGCCGTTACGCGTGATTTAGATTGGGGAGTTAAAGTCCCTGTTGAAGGTTTTGAAAATAAAGTTCTTTATGTTTGGTTTGAAGCAGTTCTGGGGTATATTTCTTCAACAAAAGAATGGGCAAAAAAGAAAGGAAATCCTGAAGAGTGGAGAAAATATTGGCAGGATCCTGAAACAAAATATATTGCATTCATTGGTAAAGATAATGTAGTTTTCCATTGTATTGTTTTTCCTGCGATGCTGATGGCTTGGAATGATTTAAGTGAAGAAAAATACATTCTTCCTGATAATGTGCCTGCAAATGAATTTTTGAACTATGAAGGATTGAAATTTTCTAAAAGTCGCGGCTGGGGAATTGATTTAAAAGACTTCTTAGAACATTTTCCACCAGACCCTTTAAGATATTATCTCGCTTCAATTCTACCGGAAAATCGAGATACCGATTTTTACTGGCGTGATTTTCAAGCTAAAAACAACAACGAACTCGCTGATATTTTTGGAAATTTTGTAAATCGAACTTTGACTTTTACAGCAAGGCACTTTGATCTCAGAGTTCCAGAAGTAAAGAAACTTAGAGAAATTGATGAAGAACTTCTTAAGCAAATCCCTGAATTCAAAAAGAATGTTGAATTTTACTATGAAAAAATTCGAATTAAAGACGCATTAAACGAGACGATGAATCTTGCTCGACTTGCAAATAAATATTTTAATGATAGTCAGCCTTGGAAGACAATAAAAGAAGATCCAGAAGCTTGCGCAACTACCATAAATCTTTCTCTGCAACTCATAAGAACACTTTCTATAATGCTTTCTCCAGTAATTCCATTTTCATCTGAGAAAATATTTAAGTTATTGAATATTGAAGGTGAAGAACTGAAAAAATGGGAAGGTTGCGAGGAACCAAAACTTCAAGCTGGACATAAAATCAACCAGCCTGAAATAATTTTTACAAAGATTGAGGATAAAACAATCGAGCCCTATTTGAAAAGTCAAGAGAAAAAAGATCAAACTGAATTGACCAAACAAGAGAATAAAATTGAGATTGATGACTTTAAAAAAGTTGAAATTCGAGTCGCTAAGGTAATTGAATGTGAAAATGTACCTAAGTCAAAAAAATTATTAAAGTTGAAAGTAGATCTTGGTTATGAGAAACGTTATGTAATAGCCGGACTTGCTGAATTTTACAAGCCAGAAGAAATGATTGGAAAGAAAGTTTTGATCGTTTCTAATCTTAAAGAAGCAAAATTAATGAATGAAATATCGCAAGGAATGATACTTGCGGTTGAAGACGAAAACAAAAATCTTAAACTTGTAACTGTTGATGATAATCTACCTTTAGGATCAATTTTAAGATAATACTAATAAAGTGGAGGAATGATGAAAGCTCTAAAACAATTTTCTGCTCTGATAATTTTGATTGTTTCTGTTTTATTAACTTCTTGCTCGACATCAAAAAAAGATATTGTTCTTGCTGAATTCGATAAACAAAAAGTTACAGTTGAAGAATTCGAAAAAGTTTATGCAAAGAACAATGGCGGTTACGAAGCTGCAAAAAAAGATTCACTACAGAAAAAGAAAAATTTTCTCGATCTCTATGTTAATTTTAAAATGAAAGTGTTCGATGCAAAACGTAGAGGTTTGGATGAGCTTCCAGATGTTGTTGCTGAATACAATGACTATAAACAAAAAATTGGAGTAACCTACTTACTCGAAAAAGAATTAGTTGAACCAAACATTAAAGAACTTTACGAAAAAAGAAAAGAAGAACTAAGAGTTAGTCACATTATGTTCCGACCCGATTCAGCTGGATTTGACGGTGCTTATGCAAGAGCACTCGCTGTTTTAGATTCTATTAAAAAAGGTGCATCATTCGAAGAGATGGCAAAAAAATATAGTCAGGACTATTATTCTGCACCTTATGGTGGAGATATTTTCTACATCACAGCTGGTGATATCATTCCTTCTTTTGAGCAAGCTTGTTATAAATTAAAAACTGGTGAAGTTTATCCAGAACCAGTTCGAACACAATTTGGTTATCATCTAATTAAAGTTACTGATAGAAGACCAAGAATTCCTGAAATAAGAGCAAGTCATATTTTGATTGAATTAAAACCGGGATTTACATCAGAAGATTCGGCTAAAGCACTCGAAAAAATTAAAAAGATAAAAGAAAAAATTGAACTTGGCGAAGATTTTGCCGAATTGGCAAAAGAATTTTCTGAGGACGAAGGAACAAAGAATCTTGGCGGTGATCTCGGATTTTTCACGCGGCGAATGATGGTTCAACCATTTGATGAAGCAGCTTTTAATCTTGAAGTTGGACAGGTTTCTGATATTGTTAAAACTCAATTTGGCTATCACTTGATAAAGGTAACCGATAGGAAACAGATTAAACCTTTTGAAGAAGAAAAAGATTTTTTGAAGTCAATCTATCAAAGAATTAAGTATAATGAAGATAAGCAAAGATTTTTAGACTCACTCAAAAGAGTATTCAATTATAAAGCTAATTCTGAATTGATAGATCAAATTGCATCAAAGACTGATACAATTCAAGTTGGGGGTCAGTACTGGGTAAGTCATCTTAAAACTGAATTTGGTGATTCAATAATTATAACTTTTGCAAAGAAACAAATTTCAGTTGATACTTTAATGGCTCGCGCAGAAAATCTTGCCGAATTTATAAATAGAAGGATTACAAAGTCTACGCTTGACAATATTGTTAATCGAATTTCGGAAGATTTACTTCTGGCAGAAGCAGTTGAGTATCTTCCACAGAAATATCCTCAATTTGCTGAATTGATGGAAGAATATAAAAATGGAATATTGATCTTCAAGCTTCAAGAGGAAGAAGTCTGGAATAAAATTCAAATTGACGAAGAAAAGCTTAGAAATTATTGGGAAGCAAACAAAGAAAAATTCCAGTGGCCCGATCGAGTTGAATACGCAGAGATTTTTGTAAAATCTGATTCACTTGCGCAGGAAATTTATAAAAAGTTGAAAGCAGGAGAAGTTTTTGATTCACTTGCAGCAAATTACACCGAACGTCCTGGCTTTAAAGAAAAATTTGGTTATCACGGAATAAAACCGGTTCTGGACAATGCTTTATCACAAAAAGCTGATCAATTAAAAGAAGGAGAATTCTCCGAACCTTTTAAGAATACAAATGGTTACTCAATTGTTAAATTGATTAAAAAACATCCGGCAGTATTGAAGACATTTGAAGAAGCTTTACCAGAGGTAAGTGGTGCTGTCCAAGAAATTGAGTCCAAACGGCTTGAAAATGATTATCTCGAATTTCTTAAGTCGAATTACAAACCTCGTATTTATTACGATAAACTCAGCAAAGCATTTGTTGATTAATCATATTAATAACCAATGGATTCTTCGAACTTTAAATTTCAATTTGTTTCGGAGAATCCATTGGAAAACTTTGCTGCTAATTTATTTCGTCATACAATCTGGTTGTTCAGAAGAAAAACTTCCTGAAGATTATCTTGCAGTTGTAAACGATCGAATGCTGACAAAAAGTACCGTAGGTTATTTAGTTGACACACTTTATTTTAATGAAGAAAATCTTGAACAGGTAGTTCACAACTGGATTGAGACCGAATTGCTTACACAAGCAGCTTTATCAGAAGGTTTTGATGCAAGGGTAGAATTTGCTATCAGGAATGATTTCAATACTCGAAGATTGCTTGCATCAGAGTATTTGAAAGTAAAGTTAAAAGAAGTCAATACAAACGTTTCGAAAGAAGAACTTGAAGATTATTTTCAAAAACATCAAAGTGAATTTATCCTGAATTATAATATCTATAAAGTCAATCAAATAGTTACAACGAATATTTCTAAAGCCATTGATTTGCGAAACACAACTCTCTCTCAACTTGATTTTTCAAAATCAGTCAATTTAACTTTTAAGCCTGAAGAAATTATTGATCAACGATATGCTGTGTATTTGAAAGAGTTTGATGATATGCCCTATGAACTTGCTAATATAATTCAAACTTTAAATCCTGGTGAAATTACATACCCAATTAGTCTTGGAAATGGTGAGTATCTTGTAACCCAATTAATTGCGAAATATGAAAAAGGAGATGAGCCCTCTATTGAATTTGTAAAAGAACTAATTGAAGAAAGGATTATCTTTGAAAGACAGAAAAATTTTTATCAAGAACTTATTAATAAACTTGCAAAAGAAGCAGATATTAAAGTAAGAGAATTAAAATGAATAAATCGAAAAAATTAATCTTTGTGTTTCTTGTTTTGATTATCAATGGATTTGCTCAGGAAGTCCTGGATAAAGTCGTAGCCGTTGTTGACAATCAATACATCCTTTTAAGTGAACTTGAATTTCAAACTCAGATGATTGCATATCAAAGAAAATTAAATCCGAATGATCCGAATCTAAAGAAAGCAGTTTTAAATTCTTTGATCGAAGAAAAATTAATGTTAGTTCAAGCAGAACTTGACTCTATTCGAGTAACTGAAGATGAGGTTAATCGTCAGCTTGATTATCAGATAGAAAATTTCATTCAACAATTTGGTTCAAAAGAAAAACTTGAGCAGGCATATAACCGACCACTTGAAAAAATCAAAAGAGAATTAAGAGACGAGATTCGTAATAACATCTTAATTCAGAAAGTTCAGGATCAAAAATTCGCTCGACTTGAAATAAGCAGGTATGAAGTTGAGAAATTTTTTGAACAATATAAAGATAGTATTGGACTTGTACCTGAAGAAGTTCAACTTTCTCAAATTTTTATTCAAGCAAAATTGTCAGATTATGATAAAGAAATTTTAAGATCAAAAATCCGAGCAATTTTAGATTCAATCAAAAATGGAGGTGATTTTTCGGATTTTGCAAGACGCTACAGTGAGGATTTAGCAACTGCGAAACAAGGCGGTGATCTTGGTTTCGTTCGACGAGGGTTATTCTTCAAAGAATTTGAAGAAGTTGTGTTTACAATGAAGGAAGGAGAAATTTCAGATATCATTGAAACACCAATTGGATTTCACATCGCTCAATTAGTTGAAAGAAGAGGAGAGACTGTTAGAGTAAGACATATTCTTCTAAAATTACAGCCAAGTCAGGAAAGTGAACAAAAAATAATTAATTTTCTTTCTTCAATTCGTGATAGTATCTTAAGTGGAAAGAATTCTTTTGCATACTATGCTCGACTTTATTCAGAGGATAAAGCAACAGCACAATTTGGTGGTGAAATGGGTAAAGTCCCGGTAGCTGAACTTGATCCAGATTTAAGAAACTTGATTTCGAAAATGAAAGATGGTGATGTTTCGCAACCAAGAAAGCTTACGGTTTCTAAGGATATGTATGGTTTTCAATTAATTTATCTTGAAAAGAGAATTCCAGAACACTACCCGGATATTAATTTAGATTACGATAAGATTGCACAATTAGCTCTTTATCAAAAGAAGCAAAAAGTTTATCGAGATTTAATTGAACAACTTAAAAAACAAGTTTATTGGGAAATAAGATTATAGGGTAACAGATGTTCAATAACGATATCGAAGCTGTTGAAGCTTTAAGTTCTAGCATTAAAAAATTGAAACAGGAAATTAAGAAAGTCATAGTCGGGCAGGATGAAATTATTGAAAATCTTCTCATAGCTTTACTTTCAAAAGGTCACTGTCTTTTGATTGGAGTTCCTGGACTTGCAAAAACTTTACTGATTAAAACTATTGCTCAAGCACTTGATCTGAAGTTTAGCAGAATTCAATTTACTCCTGATTTAATGCCAAGCGATATAACAGGAACAGAAATACTGGAAGTTGATCCAGCAACTAATCAAAGGATTTTTAAGTTCGTTAAAGGACCGATTTTCACAAATATTTTACTTGCAGATGAAATTAATCGAACTCCTCCAAAGACACAATCAGCTTTACTTGAGGCTATGCAAGAGCTTCAGGTAACTGCAGCAGGAAATAAATATCCACTTGATGAACCATTTTTCGTTCTTGCAACTCAAAATCCAATTGAACAAGAAGGAACTTATCCCTTACCAGAAGCTCAGCTAGATAGATTTATGTTCAACTTGTGGCTCGATTATCCTTCTCAAGAAGAAGAAATTCAAATTGTAAAAACAACAACTACTCAGTATACACCGCAGGTTTCAAAAGTTATTAATAAAGATGAAATTAAATATTTTCAAGAATTGGTGCGAAGGGTCCCTGTAGCTGATAATGTGATTGAATTTGCAGTTAAATTGACAAATATGACTCGTCCTACTGATGGAGCAATTAAATTTGTAAAAGATAATGTTGGTTGGGGAGCTGGACCACGTGCATCGCAATTTATGATTATTGCAGCTAAAGCTCGTTCGGTTATGAATGGGTCATTTACTCCATCAATTGATGATGTAAGGAATGTTGCACTTCCGATACTTAGACATAGAATTATCCCGACTTTTAGCGCAGAAGCAGACGGAATTACTTCGGCCAATATTGTGAAAACATTACTTGAACAAATAAATTAAGGAGTAACAATGGGCAAAGGTGATAGAAGAACTAAAAGAGGAAAAATTTTTCGTGGAACTTTTGGAAAATGGAGACCACGAAAAAAGAGAAAAAACAAATTAGCTCAAGAAACAAAATCTGAGCAGGAAATAACTAAAGAGTAGTTATTAATTTTCTTGTAAACTCTAACTTTAAACTATCAATAAGAACTCCCGTACTTTTCACAATTATGGGAGTTTTTTATTTAAAAAATTTTTCCAATCTATTACTGATTGAATTTTAGATTTTCAGATCTTGATTTTTTGCTTTATTTTATCTTCATATGCAAAATAAATTTTTAATTTTTTGGAAAAAATCTATTAAGATTTTGTGTAAATCTACTTGGAATATTGAGTAATTATACTCATACTATCACATAAAATTTGAAAAGCTTTTTGGAATAATTATGATTGAAGGTTTATAGAAAAGTAGAAAATTAAAAATCTAAATTGTAACGATTTATGATAAGTAAAATTTTGTTTTCAGAATCTTACTATCTGATAAGATTTATACCCTCTGTAAATTTCTGTTGCTAAAACTCTTAAAATATTAGCGACAGGTACAGCAAGCAATAATCCTAGAATACCAAATAATTCACTTCCGATTAAAATTAAAAGAATAATTACAACAGGATGGATTCGCAAAGATTTTGAGTAAATCATTGGTTGAACAAAACCATTATCAATGGTGTAAATAAGGGCAAACAAAATTATAATTGTCAGCGCAAGTGAAAAATTTCCCATTTGATAATATGAAACAAGAATTGCTGGAACTACTCCAATAATTGGACCGAGATATGGAATTAAATGCCCAACACCAGCAAGTAATCCAAGCATTACAAAATTATTTATTCCAATAATATAAAGTCCAACCATTACACAAAAACCAACAAACATTGCGTCAAAAATCCAGCCTCGAACAAATTTCCCCAGCTCATCGGAAACTTTTTGAAAAACTTCATAAGCCATTTCAAAGTATCGATTTGGGAGTAAGTTAATTATTCCAATCTTAAGATTTCTTGAGTCTTTCAAAATAAAGAAAGTTATAAATGGGACAATTATAATAAAAGCAGTAATTGTGAAAATTTTCGGAATAAAATTGGATATATCAGTTACAAGATTTTCTACTCCAGTCTGTACAAGCCGTGTGATATGTTTTGTAATTTCACCTCTGCGAATAAATGGAAATGTGTTTGAAATTTTTTTCTCCAGTTGCGTGATTAAATCTTGAATTCTTAAATCTTTGAATAAAATTAAAAGGTTATCGAATTGGGTTGCAATAATTGGAATAAAATAATAAAGTAAAAAACCAATAAACCCAACAGCAAAAATAACAGAGATTAAAGCTGCGTATACGCGAGGAACTTTAAGAAATTCAAGATAACCAACAAGAGGTTTTAAAATAAATGCAAGCAGAATTGAAATTGCAATAAGAACAATTATGTTTATTAATTCAAGAAAAAAATAAAATATAAACCCAAATGTTAAAAACGGAAGAACAATACGAAAGATTTTTTTTGTAGTTCCTTCTTTTAACACTTTTCTCTCAATGAAATTAATCAAATACTGCTTCAACTCTTCTAATTTCAGGAATATTTCTCATTAATGCTCGTTCTATCCCAGCTCGTAAAGTCATTTGAGACATTGGGCAATTACCACAGGCTCCTATTAATCTTACCTCCACAATTCCATCCTTTGTGACCTGAACAAGTTCAACATCACCGCCATCAGCCTGCAAGTAGGGGCGAATGGATTGTAGTGCATTTTGAACTCTTATCTGAATGTCTTCCATTTATCACCTATGAATTTAAAATTTCAATCTTTGGTATTACTGGAGTAGTCATATTTCGAATACTAATTTGGGCAGCCATATTTCTGGCAATTTCAAAAATTTTTTTAGTTTCTTCACAATCAGGGTCTACGATCACAATTGGTTTACCTGTATCTCCGCCTTCTCTAATTAATGGATTTATTGGAATTTCACCTAAGAATGGAATGCCCATTTCTTGAGCAGCTTTTCTTCCTCCACCGTTTCCAAAAATATCATATCGTTTATTTGTGTCTGGAGCAATGAAATAACTCATATTTTCAACCAGACCTAAAATTGTTACATTAACTTTCTCAAACATTTTAATTGCTTTTTTTGCATCAATTAAAGCAACATCTTGTGGGGTTGTAACAACAACTGCCCCTGTTAATGGAATAGTTTGAACCAATGTTAATTGGATATCGCCTGTTCCCGGAGGTAGATCAAAAATTAAATAATCTAATTCACCCCAAAGAACATCACTCATAAATTGTTTTATTGCTCCGCTTGCCATTGGACCACGCCAGATGACAGGGGTATTGTCATCAATTAAAAATCCGATGGACATTAACTTAACACCATATCTTTCAAGTGGAAGAAGTTTAACGTTGTTAGGATCTTCACCAATCATTTTAGGTTGTTCTTTTACTCCAAGCATCAATGGAATACTGGGTCCGTAAATATCGGCATCAATCAATCCGACATTTGCACCATCTTGTGCAAGAGCTACTGCCAGATTAACAGCAACAGTTGACTTTCCAACTCCGCCTTTGCCACTGGCAACTGCAATTGTATTTTTTACTCCCGGTAAAAGTTTTTCTTTTATTTCATTGATATGTGAAGTTACAGAGGAGCCCATTTCAATCTGAATTGAATAATCACTGCCAACAACTTTTCTGATCTCTTTAATACAATCGTTTTTAATGTTGTCTTTCAAAGGGCAAGCAGGGGTTGTTAAATTGATTTTGACAAATATTTGATTTTCGTCAATCCTGATTTCTTTTACCATATTAAGTGTAACAATATCTCTTCTTAAATCAGGATCTTGCACATTAGCTAAAGCTTTCAAGATTAAATCTTTTTCGACTTTCATTTATAACCCGTTATTATTTTGAAAATTTAAAATTTCTTATTGCAAATTATGAAAAAAAGATGTGAAAAGAATCAACTCTAAATTTCACCATATTAAATTAGAATGTGACTTAAAATTCCACCAATAGTAAAAGCAAAAATCCAGGTTCCAGCCCAAATGATTAAACCTTGTTTCAATCCTCTTTCTTTAATCATTACAAGAAACGAAGCAATGCAAGGTACAAATAAAGTAATTGTGACAAGTGCAACTACAGTCTGATAAGTCGATAAATCCATATGAAATAAACCAGCTGCTCCAAAGTCCCGTCGAACCATTCCCATAATAAATGCAACGGCCGACTCTTTTGGTAATTGTAATACTTTAGTCGTTAATGGTTCGAGCAAATTAATCCAGATATTGATTAATCCTGTTGTATGAAGTAATCCAATAATTGCAGTTCCTAAGAAAAACAATGGCGTTGCTTCTTTCATAAATCCAAGAGTTCTATAGTAAGTTTTTCTGGCTGTGTTTTTCAGGTCAGGGAAGCTCATCAAAGGTAAATCTAAAATTAATGGAGAACTTTGGCCTGGAACAATCTTATCTAAAATTGTACTTGTTAAAATTAAAATTGTAAGTATGGTTAAAACATAAATGATGATAGCTTGTGGTCCTGCTGCACTTAACAAAACAGTAATTACAGCAAGTTGAGCTGAACATGGAATTACAAATTGAAGTAAGGCTGTTGCAATTGTTTTTTCTCTTTCTGTGCCGAGCATTCGAGTTGCTATTGTTGCCATTGTAACACAGCCAAAACCAAGAATAATTGGAATAATAGCTTTTCCGTTTAATCCAAGTTTTGTGAATGTTCGATCTGCAAGAGCCGCAAGTCTTGGTAAATATCCACTATCTTCAAGTAATGCCAGAGTAAAATAAAATGAAGTTACAAGAGGAAGAAGAAGAAAGAAAAGATAAGTCATCGTCATTGTGATTACGCCAAACTCACCGAAGAAAAATTCAATAATTGGATTCTTAAATACAAAATTTATTTCAGAATTATTGTTGTTAACAAAATTTTCAAATGCTTTGAATTTCTCTTCATCGCTATTTATTCCTTTTTCAAAAAGGAAATTTTTTTTCTCAATTATATTATCGTTTTCATCCAGAATAGTCACCTCAATTTCTGTTGGAATTTCAAGAGCAACAAGTTTTTTCAAATTATATTCGATTAGTCCTTTACCAATTGTGTTTTCAGTAAAATCAACCAATCTTTGCGCAACAAGGTCACCAATGAGAAAATAAGTTAAAGTCAGAATTAAAATTAAAATTGGAATTCCAGTTACTGGATTTAAAGCCATTCTACCAAGTTTTGAAAAGAACATTCCGCCAGGTGTATCTAAGCTTTCAACTTGATCAATTATCTCTTTAACTCTGTTTCTCCGATGAATGTAAATTTCTTCTCTTATGTCTTCAACTGGAATTTTAATATTTGGATATTTCTTATGTACTTCACGATCTCCTTCAAGAAATAGAAGTGCTTCTGGTTGATGCGTTATTTCATTCTTAACAAGTTCTAATTTCTCTTTGATGAATTTATCTTCTTTACCCGGTCGAGCTTTTTTAATTGCATCTTCCAGATTTTCTAAACCTTCACCTTTTAATGCAGAAGTTTCATAAACTTCAACTCCAAGTAATTCAGAAAGTCTCTTAGTATTGATTTTAATTTTGTGTTTTCTAACCTCATCCATCATATTAAGTATGACCGAAACTCGCTTGCCCATATCAATTAGTTGAAGAGTAAGGAATAAATCTCTTTCAAGGTTTAAGGCATTTACCACACTTAAAATTATATCGCCCTGAAGAATAATTTCTTTAGCAACTTTCTCTTCATCATTAAAAGATGATACTCCATAAATACCTGGTGTATCAAAAATATTGTAATTTTTATACCAGGCAGAAGTTATTGAAACAGTTGTTCCGGGGAAATTTGAAACCTCTACATACATTCCACTGAGATAATTGAAAATTAGAGATTTGCCAACATTGGGATTCCCAGCTAAGACAACTTTTTTAAAATCGATTTTAGAATTAATTGACTGAGAAGATGTGTGCATATATTCTTTCTTAGTTTAACATTGTAACTTTTATTTTTTTGGCAAGTTCACTTCCAAGAGCGATTTCTAAGCGATTCTTTTTTAAGATGATTGTTCCTCCTAAAATTTTATCAAGGCAGGTGACTTTTTCTCCTTCAGCAATTCCAAATCGTATTAACTGAAGTTTGTAGTCATCATCGGGTAATTTGTCGATGATAAATTTTTGCCCTTTTTCAACTTTATCAAGTGTTTTTTTCATTTCCATTTTCTCTGTTTGATTTACATTTATCTGGATTTTTACAATATCCGTAGATATTGAAACTATGATTTACAGGAATAAACCCATATTCTTCACAAATTTTTTCTTGTATTTTAAGAATTTCGTTATTATCGAACTCAACTATTTTTCCACAATTGAGACAAATTAAGTGATCATGTTCGTGAACGCCAAGTATCTTTTCATATCGAGCTTCTTTACCCATAAAGTTATGTTTAGCAAGTAATCCACAAGATACAAGTAGTTCGAGTGTATTATAAACAGTAGCTCGTGAGATGTTTGAGCCTTCATTCTTCATTGCAAGAAAAAGTTCATCGGCGCTGAAGTGTCTCGTTTGCTTAAAAGCAAATTCAAGTACTTCGAATCGCTCTGGTGTAATTCTGTAAGAGCCTTTCTTCAAGAAGTCAGTAAAGATTTCTGTTGCATGTGTTATATTAACTATCATTTTCAATCATTATTTAGACTAAATCTAATTTATGAATCTTATAAAAATTAATCAAGATAAACTTTAATCTTTACTTTTTTGTTAAGAATTTCGGAAATTTGAAAAAAGAGGAAAAAATATGAGTTCAACATCACAATTCGAAAAGAAAACAGTTGTTGGAACATCAACAAAAAGTGTCTCCGATGCAATTGAAAGTGTTGTAAAAGACTACAACCAAAAAAATCCTGTTCTCTGGTTTGAGGTTATTGAAATTCGAGGAAGAGTAACTCAAAGCGGAGAATTAGAATATCAAGTAACAGTTAATTTAGGTCAAAAAACAAAATAAAAAACAAATGGAGGAAAAATGTCCGTTAAATTTGGTGACCAGTATAAAAACTTTACATTAAAAAATCATCGTTTAGAAGATGTAACATTAAGCGATTTTGTAGGAAAGAAAAATGTCCTTTTACTATTCTTTCCTTTTGTAAATACTGGTGTGTGTGAAAAAGAGATGTGTCAAACACGTGATAGTCTTCAGGATTATCAGCAATTCGATGCAACAGTGTTTGGAATAAGTGTTGATAGTCCTTTCGCTCAAAAACTCTGGAATGATAAATTGAATTTTGGTTTTGATTTGTTAAGTGATTTTAACAAAGAAGTTTGTCAGGCATATGGTGTACTTGATGAGAATTGGGTTCCAGCAAAATTTGGATATAAAGGTGTGGCTAAGCGTTCAGCATTTATAATTGATAAAAACGGAGTTGTACATTATGTTGAAGTTCTTGATGATCCAGGAAAAGAACCAGATTATCAAAAGATAAAAGAAACTCTGGCTCGACTTAAGTAAGGTTTCAAAGAGTGCCCATCTTTAAATTATCTCGAAACTTTAATTTGCAATCGTTATTTTTGAAATAAAAAAAGATGGGCATTCAATTCTTAAAATACCTATCAAGTGTTTTGCAAATCATTGCAATTGTATTTTGGACTGGGAGTTTGATGATGATATTTTTCGTTTATGGTTTCAGAAAGAAAATTGAAGCTCTTAATCCAAAATTATTCAGAAATTTATTAATCGATTTTTTTCACAAACTTGAATATGTTTTTATTTTTTCCATTGTTTTTATCTGGAGTGGAATACTCATTAATCTTACTGTTGCATTGAACAATCCATTGAAATCTAAATTTTATATTCTTTACATTTTTCTTGTTGGATTATCAACGGTGATTTCGTTTATAAAAATTTATCTTCTCGAAAAATCAATAGTCAGAAACGAGAAAAATTTGAAGTTATACCCAAAGCCGGAAATGGTAGAATTTCTGGAAAAAAAATTGGAAGTTTATTTTACTGCTTATTATTATCTGACAATTATAAGTTTTCTAATTAGTTTGACAATCATTCTATTAAACCAATTTTGAGGTTAAAAATGCTAAAAGAAGGTTCAAAAGCCCCAGCTTTTACTTTGCCAAATCAGGATGGTAAAAAAATTTCATTAAAAAATTTTCTTGGTAAAAAAGTCGTGTTGTATTTTTATCCAAAAGATATGACTTCGGGATGTACAAAAGAAGCTTGTGATTTTAGAGATCATATTAAACTTTTTCATAATAAAGATGTAGTTGTGCTCGGTGTGAGTCCAGATTCAGTTCAATCGCATAAAAAATTTCAAGAAAAATATAACCTGCCTTTTGACTTATTAAGTGATGAGTCAAAAAAAGTTCTTGAGAAGTATGGTGTATGGAAAGAAAAAAGTATGTATGGAAAAAAATATTTTGGTGTTGAACGAACAACATTTATAATTGATGAAAAAGGAAAAATCAAAAAGATCTTTCCAAAAGTAAAAGTCGATGGGCATATCAAAGAAGTCTTAGAAGCACTGGAAAATTAGATGGTTGAAAAAACTCAATTAGATAAAGAAAAGATCAAAAAACTTGCAAATTCAAAAACATTAAAAAATTTACTTGAAGGATTTGCACTCGAAAGTCAGGCAAATCGTCGTTATCTCTATTTTGCTCAAAAAGCAAAAGAAGAAGGTTTCGATGAAATCGCTAATGTTTTTTTGGAGACTGCAGAAGGTGAAGGTGGACATTCTTTTGGGCACATTGAATTTCTTGAACCAATTGCAGATCCTTTAACCGGGAAAGAACTTGGCGATACTGAACAAAACCTTAAAGTGGCAATTGAAGGTAAAACTTACGAGTTCAGTGAACTTTATCCTGGCTTTGCCAGAGTAGCCCGAGAGGAAGGATTTGATGAAATTGCTGAATGGTTTGAGTTTCTTGCTAGAGCCGAAAAATCGCACGCTGGAAGATTGCAAAAGGCTTTGAATCTGCTTTTGGATTTAAAAAAGAAAAAATAAAATCTTCCTCTCTGCTCATTCCATAATTAAAGAGGTTTTAATTGAAGAAAATTGAATTGAAGGATATTATACCTTATCACGAATATTTGAAAGTTAGAAAAGAATTTCAGCAAAAGATTATCAAACTAAAAAAGAATCGACGAGTACAGGTCGGTGAGAATATTACATTTGTTTTTGAAAATCGTGAAACTGTTTTATATCAAATCCAGGAGATGATAAGACTTGAAAAGATGATTGATGAAAAAGTTATTGTACAGGAAATCGAAGTTTTTAATAATCTTATCCCTGATGAAAATGAACTTTGTGCAACAATGTTAATTGAAATTTTTGAGAGACAATTTATTAAACCAATTTTAAATTCACTTACTGGAATTCAGGATAATAAAGTTTTTTTGAAATTTGAGAATGAATCAATAACTCCGATCTTTTTTGAAGAAAATTTACCCGATGGTAAAATAAGCGCTGTTCAATATGTGAAGTTCAAGTTTAGTGAAACTCAAGTCAAAAAATTCCTCAATACAGAAACATTCGCAAAGATTTCAATTATTCATCCTAATTATAAAGCTGAAGAAATAATACCGGAAAATGTTAAGTTAAGTCTTATGGAGGACTTAAGGCAGAAATGAAAGTTTACATTACAAGAAAAGCACATTTTTCAGCGGCTCATCGATTATATAATCCTGATTTTAGTGATGAAGAGAATCAAAAGTTGTATGGACTTTGCAACAATCCTCTTTATCACGGACATAATTACATTTTAGAAGTAACAGTATACGGAGATATTGACCCAAAGACTGGTTATTTAATTGATCAGAAAAAATTAAAAGATATAATTGAAGATAAAATCATAAAATATGTCGATCACAAAAATTTGAATTTAGAAGTTGATTTCTTAAAAGGTGTAATTCCAACTTCAGAAAATCTTGCGGTCGCTTTCTGGAAACAAATCGAAAATGAGATCCCAATTGGTAAATTATATTCAATAAAAATTTATGAAAGTGAAAGGAACATCGTAGAATATAGAGGTGAAGAATGAATATTGAAAAAACAAAAAGTCTAATTAGAGAGCTTTTAATTGAGATCGGAGAAGACCCCGATAGAGAAGGATTATTAAAAACTCCTGAAAGAGTTGCAAAAGCTTACGAATTTTTAACGAAAGGTTATCAGCAGGATGTTGATGAAATAATGAACAAAGCTATTTTTACTGAAAAATATGATGAAATGGTTATTGTAAAAGACATTGATTTTTATTCAATGTGCGAACACCATATGCTGCCATTTTTTGGTAAGGCACATATTGCTTACATTCCGAATGGAAAAATAATTGGTTTAAGCAAAATTCCAAGACTTGTAGATATTTTCGCAAGGAGATTGCAAGTTCAGGAAAGATTAACTCAGCAAATTGCCGATACTTTGAATGAATATCTAAAACCCGATGGAGTTGGAGTTATTATCGAAGCAATGCATATGTGTATGATGATGCGTGGCGTTGAAAAGCAAAACAGTATTGCAACAACAAGCGCAATGCATGGTTCGTTCAAAGAAGATGAAAGAACTAGAAATGAATTTTTGAGACTAATCAATTCAAGTATCAAATAGTGAAAGAAGATAAAAAAGTTGTCTGGATTACAGGCGGTTCAAGCGGTATTGGAAAAGCAATCGCCTATAACTTTGCGAAAATTAATTGCAAAGTTTATATCTCCGGAAGACGAAATTCCGAGCTGGAAAGGACAATAAAAGAGTTTTCGAAAGAAAAACTTAAGATAAAAGCTATCCCCTGTAATGTTGCTTCGGAAGTTAATGTAAGTCAGGTTGTTAAAACAATTATTCGAGATGAAGGAAAAATCGATTGCCTTGTTAATAATGCTGGAATAACTGTCTTTAAAACTTTGATCGATACATCAAATCGAGAAGCGAGAGAGATAATTGATACGAATTTGCTTGGCGCAATTTATTGTTCTAAAAATGTTTTGCCCTATATGATTGAAAAAAAATCTGGTTTGATTATAAATATTAGTTCTTTTGCAGCAAGGAAAGTTTATCCAAAGAGCGCTGTATATTCAGCTTCTAAAGCTGGACTTGTTGCATTTGCTAATTGTTTGAGAGAAGAAGTAAGAGAGTTTGGAATTAAAGTAGTAAATATTCTTCCGGGTCCAACTGAAACTCCAATGTGGGATAAAGAGGTTAGAAAAATTGCATCAGATAAAATGATGAAACCGGATGATATCGCTCATATTGTTGTTTCTGTCTTTTTACAACCAGATTCGCTCGTTAGCGAAGAAATAGTTGTCAGACCAATTACAGGAGATTTGAATGTCTGATTTGCAAAACAAAAATGTGTTTATCTCAGGTGTAAGCAAAGGAATTGGAAAAGCAATTGCATTTAAACTTGCTCAAGAAGGTTGCAACATTTTTGGAGTTTCTCGAAATCAATCTGATCTTGATAATTTGAAAAAAGATTTATCTCAATTTAATATTCATACAAAATTTTTTGCTGCTGATGTTGGAGATTTTTACAGATTAAAAGAAATTCTTTCAGAATTTTTATCAAAAACAAAAATTGATATTTTGGTTAACAACGCTGGAATTGGCTCCTTTAAAAATTTAATTGACTACAGTTATGAAGAATTTGACAGATTGATTAAAACTAACCTTTATGGTATATTCAGTCTCACAAGATTAATTCTTCCCTCAATGATTGATAATCAATCTGGCGACATTGTATTTACTTCTTCCCTTGCTGGTAAAAATCCAAATTCTGGTGGAACAGGTTATTCAGCAACAAAATTTGCATTAACAGGTTTTGCTTATTCTTTAATGTTGGAAGTCCGTCAATATATATTCGAGTTTGTCTTGTTCATCCCGGTTCAGTTGATACTGACTTAATTGGTAATTTCAATCCAAATATTAATCGAGATAAAATTTTAAAACCTGAAGATGTTGCTGAAGGAGTACTTGCATTTTTAAAACTCCCCCGACGAGCGATGCTTTCAGAATTTGAAATTAGACCTACCAATCCAAAATAATTTATTTGACAAAAACCTTTTTGAAAAAAAAGAGCCTCACAGCAGGAGGGCACTGTGAGGCTTATGGGATTTTTACGCAAGCAAGGAGGTTTTATGAGAACTATTTTTATTTATCATCAAGCCACCAGGGACCGCAACCCATTCCACAGGGACAAAATCCAAATCCCTTTTTGAAATATTCCTTATAATATTTTCTGTCCCAGAATTTACCATCCTTGAAAAACTTACCCTGAAATTCACGGAATTTTTCTTTCTGTTTTTCATCGAGTAAGTTGAAAATATCAAACCAGTGGTTCAATCTATCCTGATTCATTTTAGAATGTATTTCATTCATCTTATTCATTAACGACTCAATCTTTTTCTTATCAGGATTGTCCTTTCTCCATTCAGCTCTTATATCAATACGCATTTTTGCAAGTTCATCTCGATATTCAGACATTTTTTTCCAGTGTTGATCGCGAAGTTTTTCAAGCTGGTTAATTTGTTGATCTGTTAAGTTTAATTTGTCATATAAATATGATCTTCGAGGTTGGGCAAAAATGCTTCCAACCAAAACAATTATCAAAAGACCGATTGTCAAGAGATTTATTTTAGGTTTCATTTTTCTTTCTCCTTTTTATTTAATTTTCAAGAAGTTTGACAAGAGAGTTTCAGATATGGTTTAAATCTTTGTAATTCCATTAATAATGTTCGAAGAAAGATTTGACTTTTTTGGAACTATTACATTTTTTAGATAGTTTTGGATTTGGTAAATTAAAACAAAAAACTAGGTTAATTAAGATGGCTGTTTTACCAATAAATATTTATGGTGATGAGATCCTTCGACAGAAGGCTAAGAAAGTAACCAAAGTGGATGATAAGCTTTTAAGTTTTATTGAAGATATGTTTGAGACAATGAAAAAAAGCGACGGAATTGGACTTGCTGCAACTCAAGTCGGGAAAAGAATACAGATACTTGTCGCAGACATTTCTGAAATTGAAGGTTATGAACACATAAAGCCGATGGTTGTGATCAATCCAAAAATTTTGTTATCTGAAGGTGAATCGTCAATGGAAGAAGGCTGCTTGTCACTCCCTGGTTTGCGCGTAAATGTGAAAAGGCCAGAAAAGATTAGATTGAGATATAATGATATTGATATGAAAGAACATATTGAAGATTACGAAGGTCTAGCTGCTCGTGTTCTTCAGCACGAAATTGATCACTTAAATGGAAAATTAATAATTGACTATTTATCCAAAACTGAAAAAGAAAAAGTAAAACCATTGCTCGATAAAATGATTAAACGAGAAATTGAGGTTCACTATCCAATTACTGGATATCAAGTTTTAGAGAAAAGTCGTTGAAAACCACTTTACATTTAGTAATAAATTGAAACTTGTTTTAGACTTTTTGAATAAGTGGTTTCTGGAAAAAGTATTAACAAATGTGAATTCTTTAATAAGCTTTACTTTAATTTTTAATTCCATTTTTATATTTTTGCATCGGTTAATTGAAAATATGGGCAGATAGCTCAGTTGGTAGAGCAATGGACTGAAAATCCATGTGTCGGCGGTTCGATTCCGTCTCTGCCCACAAGCCCCGAACTTTCGGGGTTTTTTGTTTTAAATTTCTTTGCCCCCAAAACATATAGAATATTTTCACGAATTATCTGCTTCTTTGCTATCTAAAATTGAAAGTGATTAAAATCAACTCAATATATTTAAGAATGAATTATTCTTTCAGGAACAATCAAATTCTTATTTTTGAAATGTAAACAAAATGAAAGGAAAAATTATGGATAAAATTGCTCTAATTACTGGTGCAACAAGTGGAATTGGTAACGCAACATTAAGAAAATTTATTTCTGAAGGTTTTTTTGTAATTGGTGTTGGAAGAAATCATAAAAAATTAGATGAGATAAAAGATGAATTCAAAACTTCCGTTGATGTCTTTCGAGCCGATGTTTCTAAAAAAGAAGACAGAATTAATCTTGTTGAATATCTAAAATCAAAAAATTATGAGCTTGATGTTCTGATAAATTCAGCTGGAATTTTACGGAATGGCTCAATTGAAAACACATCACTCGACTTGTGGAATGAGATGATGGAAACAAATCTTACAGCGACATTTCATTTGATTAATCTTTGCATTCCGTTGCTTGAAAAGAAAAAAGGTGCAATCGTAAATGTTTCAAGTGTAACGGGACTCAGGAGCTTTCCAAACATTTTAGCCTATTGCGTGAGTAAGGCGGGAGTTGATCATTTAACAAGATGTGCTGCACTTGAACTTGCTCCAAAAGGAATTCGTGTGAATGCCGTAAATCCTGGAGTTGTTGTGACAAATTGTCACCTGAATTCAGGAATGGATCAAGAAGCTTACAATCGTTTTCTTGAGCACAGTAAAACGACTCATCCGATTGGAAGAGTAGGAAGAGCAGAAGAAATAGCTGATCTGATTTTCTTTCTTTCATCTGAAAAAGCAGGCTGGATTACTGGAGAAACAATTGCTATCGATGGTGGAAGACATTTAACCTGTGCAAGATGATTCAAACTTTTAGTCTTGAATATTTTATGTATCCTTTAAAAAATTCTGGAAATTGAAGGATGAAACAAGAAGTGCTTCTTGAAACAAATTTTAAAGATCTCAAACTCTTGAAAAGAGGGAAAGTGAGAGATATTTACGATCTTGGTGAAAACTTATTGATTGTTTCAACAGATAGAATTTCAGCCTTCGATGTTGTGATGGATGATGGAATTCCATTCAAAGGAATTGTGCTCACAAAACTTTCTGAATTCTGGTTTAGATTTACCAATGAAATTATTGATAATCATCTTATCTCTACTAATGTTGAAGAATTTCCTGAAGCTTGCAAACCTTATAGAGGTATTTTGGTCGGTCGTTCAATGCTTGTAAAAAAAACAGATATCATTCCAATTGAAAGTGTTGTGCGTGGCTATCTTTCAGGTTCAGCTTGGGAAGAGTACAAAAAATCACAATCAATTTGTGGTGTAAAATTGCCATCGGGATTGAAAGAATCGGATAGACTACCTTATCCGATTTTTACACCTGCAACAAAAGAAGAAATAGGTAAACATGATATTAATATTACTGAAGTTGAAGCGAAAAAAATCGTCGGTGAAAAAGAAATTGATTTCATCAAACATAAAGCAATTGAAATTTACAAATCTTGCTTTGATTATGCTTTTACAAAAGGGATTATCATTGCTGATACCAAGATGGAATTTGGTAAGATTAATGACAAAATAATTTTAATTGATGAATTGTTAACTCCTGATTCAAGTCGTTTCTGGCAGATTGAAAAGTATCAACCGGAAAAATCGCAGGAGAGTCTGGACAAACAATTTCTGAGAGATTATTTAATCGACATAAATTTTAATCGTCAGCCACCACCGCCAAAATTACCAGATGAAATCATTAAAAAGACAAGTGAAAAGTATCTTGAAATCTATGAGATAATCACTGGCGAAAAATTAAAAGTTTGATATTTAATTTTTTTCAAGACTCCATAAACTCAATTAAATCATATCTAGTAATTATGTCAATAATACGACCGAACTCACTAACTAAAACAGCATAATCTTTTTTAAGATGTTCTTTAACTTCTTCAATACTTGTTTTTGAATCAAGGACCTGAAGTGATTCATCCATTAAATCTTTAACTGAGGAATTTTTCAAATCAGGATTATCGATAAGTTTCATCAACAATCTATTTTCTCGAATTACGCCAATTGACTTTTTATTTTCAATCACAGGCAGATTAGAGAAACCGCTGGATTCAATCAACTCAAGTGCTTTTACAATTTTATCGTTCGGATTTAAAGATACAAGTATGTGATAACCTTTTGATTTTTTTTATATCAGAAAGATCTTTTAGTGTTTTTGGTTTATCGAAATAAATTCTGTGTTCTCTTAACCAGTCGTTATTGTAAAGTTTTGATAAATATCTTTCACCAGTATCGCAAACAATAAAAACAATCAAATCTTTTTCAGAAAGATTTTCAGCAATTTTCAGAGCAGCGTAAAGATTTGTTCCGGTACTTCCACCGGCAAAAATTCCCTCTTCTCTTGTTAATCTTCGTGCAGTTAAAAAAGAATCTCTATCGCTTACATTTATGATTTCGTCAATAACATTAAAATCAACATTTTCAGGAATGCAATCCTGTCCAATTCCTTCAACAAGATATGGCGAGCCTTTTGTAACTTCACCGGTTTCTTTGTAATTCTTAAAGATTGAACCGAAAGGATCAGCTGCAATAACTTTTATGTCAGGATTTTTCTCTTTTAGAAATTTTCCCGTTCCACTTATTGTTCCGCCCGTTCCAATTCCAGAAACGAAGTGAGTTATTTTTCCATCAGTTTGATTCCATATCTCTGGTCCTGTGGTTTTGTAGTGTATTTCAGGGTTTGATTTGTTTGAATATTGATAAGCAAAAAATGAATTTGGTATCTCGTTGCTGAGTCTTCTTGCAACATTAACATAATAATCGGGATCATCAGGTTCGAGCATTTTTGGAACTACAATTACCTCGGCTCCAAAAGCTTTTAAATAATTTATTTTTTCATTGCTGACTTTATCTGTAACAACAAAAATGCATCTGTAACCTTTGACAGCAGCAGCAAGTGCAAGTCCAATCCCAGTATTTCCGCTTGTAGCTTCGATAATTGTTCCGCCAGGTTTTAATAATCCTTTCTTCTCAGCGTCTTCAATCATTGCAATTCCAATTCTATCTTTAACGCTACCACCTGGATTTGCCGATTCAAGTTTTGCAAATATTTGAGGTTTCAATCCACGATTAATTTTATTCAAACGAATTAATGGTGTGTTTCCAATTTGTTCGAGAATGTTTCTCTTATAAATCATAATCTTAATTCCTACTCTCGATATTTTGAAATGTTTGTTTTCGATTGGAAAGAATTTGTATTAAAGTAACTCTATAAGTGAAATTTAAGAAAGGTATTGAATGAATTAAAGGTTATTATTTTTGTTTTAAAAGTCTTTGGTTTTGAGTTCTGGTTTAAATCAATTAAGGAAATATTTTCCTGTTTTTATTGACTTTCAAAAATCTATGTAATATTATAGCTGACAAATGAAAAAATTACTTTTAATTTTATTCGGACTAACGGGAATAACTTTTTCGCAGATTTATAATTTTCATTATTATAATTCATCCAATGGATTGAACAATACTTCAATAAAAAACATTACCCAGGATGAAAAAGGCTATATCTGGATTGGAACAAATTCAAGTTTATTCAGATATGATGGCTATCTATTTGAGGATATTGGTAATTGGAGTAATTCATTAAGAACAGAAATCACCGGGATTGCAAGCTTTAAAAATCAAATCTGGATTTCGACTACTTCAAACGGAATTTTTGTTTTAAAAGGCGAGAACCAAATTCAAAGTTTAAATCAAAAACTTCAATTTCTACCGAAGAAAATTAAGAAACTAAGAAGAGATAAAGATAGACTGATTTTAATTTCAAAGGATAATGAATTTTTCTCTGTTACAAGTGATTCACAGGCTACTAAAATTTTATCTGACGCAAATTTGCCTCTAACTGAATTCAACGATATTGTTCCAATTCAAAATGGTTATGCAATAGCCTCCGATGCGGGTCTCTTAATTTTTCAATACAATAGAATTAAATATACATTCAATCAATATAAAGCAGGCAGAACTTTTCAAGCAAAAGCGGTTGCATTGGATAAGCATAATAATATTGTTTTTCTTACAAACTCTGGTGGAATTTATAAAATCGATAATTATCAACTTGTTGAGCTCCATTCGTTTAACAAAATTTACACATCCTTCTCCTTGATTGTTGATCAAATAAATTCTATCTGGGCTGGTTTTGATGATGGAATTTTAAGAATTGAAAATTCAAAGAAAGATTATATTGGTTTTGCAAATGGACTACCGCATCAATTTGTAACAGATATTTTTGAAGACAGAGAAGGCAATATCTGGATCGGCACACTTAATGGAATTGCTAAATTGAATTCTCTGGCAATTCAAAATTATCCATCTCTCTTTCCGAAGGTTACTTCAGCTATTCATAAAATCTTTAAAAGTAAAAATGAAATTTTAATTTTTAGCGATGAGGGAATTTCAATATTCAATCCCTCTGGTAAATCATTCTCAAATATTCAGTTTAATTTTTCACATCAAAATAAGGTGAATGATGTTTTAGAGATTTCAAATTCAGTGAAATTAATTGGAACGAATAATGGAATTTTGGTTTTGCAAGGGAATCGAATTACTCCTTCACCTCTTAATTTGCAAATTAAAACTAGGAAAATTTTATCGCTTGCACTGGATTCTGAAAATAAAATTTATGTTGGAACCGATTCCGGTCTTTATGTTTTTCAATCAAACAAAATCAAAGATTACTTTTCCATTGATGATATACTCCCTGGCAATGAAGTAAATGCTCTTCACATTACTAAATCAGATGAAGTTTATATTGGAACTGATAATGGACTTGTTAAACTCTCTGATGAATCGGTTCTTGTATTGAGAACTGGCAATGGATTGATAAATAATTATGTGACTTCGCTTTCAGAAGATGACGAAGGCAGGATCTGGATTGGGACTAAAAAAGGTCTCTCTTCTTTTAAAAATGGAAGATTTAATAATTTTACTCCAAAATTTGCTGGAGTCTCTGTAAATGAAATTGATGATGCAATCCCTGTAAGGAAAAATGAAATCTGGATGGCAACTCCAAAAGGAATTTTCATAGTTAAGAATGGAGTGCAATATTTAGTCATCAATTCAAAGGATGGAATTTTATCTGATTACATAACTGATCTGGAATACGATCCGCAGACTGGTATTGTTTTTATTGGTACGAATTCAGGTTTATCTACAATTGAACTAAAATATCTTAAAGAAAATCATTTCACTTATAGAATTTACTTTACTGGTTTTTCGACTAACAAAAGAACTTACAATCTCAATAAAATTGATGTCCCGGGAAATGAGCAAGAATTAAAAATCAATGTTTCGATTTTTTCTTTCTTTGATGAGAAGAAAATAATTTATCGATATAGAATTAAAGAGATTGAAGAAAGCTGGAATTATCTCACAAATGGGAATACAATTGTTTACAAGAACTTATCGCCCGGCAATTATACACTCGTGGTTCAAGCATCGGTTGATGGAATTAATTGGTTGCAAGACTCAGCTGAATTAAAGTTTTCGATTAAATCGAGTTTTTGGAAAAATATGATCTATGTGATCAGCGGGATTGTTGGCTTATTCTTCTTGTATTCAGTTATTTTGTTTTTTAGAAATTTATATAGAAAGAAAAAATCAAAACTTGAATTTCCAGAATTAGAAAGAGAAAAAATTTTATCTAATAGACCTCAACAAGTTGAAACTCAAGTTCGAAATACCCAGATTGAGATTGAAGAGATCAAAAAGCGACTTGAAGAAAAAATTGAAAACTTAAAAGCAATTATCATCGAAAAGGAAAAAGTTATTGAGCAACTCAAGATGGAAAACAAATCTTTAAAAGAAAAAATGTTTGAGCTTGATAACGCTGTTCAATTAAAAAACAGTGAAAGTGATAATGATGAATTTGTCGAAAAATCCCGAATTGAAATAATTGTAAAAAATTCTTCCGAAGCTGAAGACATTAAAAAGTATATCGAAGCACTTGAGAAAACAAATTGGAATATCCGTGCTGCGGCAAAACTTCTAAACATTCCACATTCTACATTTCATTATAGATTAAAAAGATTAAATTTGTTGAAAAACAAATAGGAGCATTAAATGGTAGCAGTAAGACGAGTTGTTTTTTTCATTGTATCGACAATCATAATCGCATTATTTGTCAAATGGGGTTTTGATGGTTTTGAGGTTATGACAAAAATTTATCCATCTACCGAACTAATTGATGAGGCTACAGGTAGAGTAATTGTTCAAACGGAAAGTTCATACAAATTGGGTCTCGATATGGTTTTGATAATCTCGATTGGACTTTCTGCGCTTGGATTTATAGTGATTAACTTTTTTAAAATCTGGTTTGCTTTACGAGAAGATTGATTTTCATAATTCATTCATAGTTTTGAAGTGGGCTTTTACAAATTCGCTAAGTGATTCTCTTCCTAATCTTTCAATTATTTTTCGTGCTGTCTCTTTGACCACTTCATTTGCTCCTTTAGGAATTTTCATCCCGATTTTTTCTTCTGCTTTAGTAATCCATTCAAGGAAGGCATTTCTAGCAAGAATTGAGGCAGCTGCAACTCCTGTAAATCTTTCTGCTTTTGTTGTTTGAATTAATTCAATTTTTTTTCCTTCCTTCATCAATGCGTTTTTGATAAAATTTTCATTACCAAATTGATCGCAGATTGCAACTGGTACTTTGTGTTTTGATAAAATATTCTCAATGCACCGTGAATGTCCCCATGCTAAAAGAGTGTTTAAATTTCCAATCTTAGAATATAGCTCATTATATTTTTTTGGATAGATTTTAACGATTGTCAGATAGTCTGAGAATTTTTCTTTTAATGCTCTTGCAATTTCAGAAACTTTTTGGTCTGAAAGCGTTTTGCTATCCTGAACATTAAGTTGAATCAATTCTTTTTTTATCTCAGGAGTAGTGTAAAATCCTGCGATAATCAAAGGACCAAAAAAATCACCTTTGCCAGATTCATCGACGCCGATATAAAATTCAGGTTCATCAATTTTTTCTTTTTCTGAGTTAACCGGTTCATTTTCATTTATTGATGAAAAAATCATTGAATTGATTTCTTTATACAGTTTGGAATCAGGGTTGCCTTGAAGGATAATCTTGTGACCGTTTTTACCGTAAAAAACCAAAACTTTTACAACTTCATTCGGCTTTTTGATTTGAAAATTGTAGTTATAATTCCCTTTTGAAACCTCGGTTACAAGGTAATTTTCAATCTTGAATTTCTGATTTAACTCTTGTGCAATTTGATTTGCAATGAGTTCTGAGTTAGCATTTAACATATTTGTTTCATTTTTATTTATCTGATAATCAAAATTAAATGTTTGAAATTAAAAATAAATGAGTATGAGAATCTATAATTAATGGATCACATTTATAAATTTCATAAAAAAGCCATTATTCCTTTCATTGTTTGTCAGAAATTGGGTTTCTATATTTGTAAAAATTTCTGAAAAAAAATCTACATTAAATTGAAATTCTACAATAAAACAACACTACAAAACGGAATTCGTGTTTTAACCCAGCAAGTTAATTCAATAAAATCTTTTACTCTTGGAATCTGGGTTAATATAGGTTCAAGGGATGAAGAGAAAAGCTTAAACGGGCTTTCTCACTTCATTGAGCATTGTGTTTTTAAAGGAACAACGACACGAAATGCAAAAGAAATTGCTTCAAGCATTGAAAGCCTTGGCGGGTATATCAACGCATACACTACAAAAGAACATACCTGTTTTTATACACGAGCTCTTGTCGAGAATTTTGAAAAATCATTTGAAGTTTTAGCTGATATTGTTAAAAATCCAACTTTCCCAGAAGATGAAATTGAAAAAGAAAAATCGGTTATTCTTGAAGAAATACTTTCAATTAACGATACTCCCGATGATGTGATCTTTGATTTGATTGAAGAAAAACTTTTTGAAGGGCACGGACTTGCAAATCCTGTCATTGGCAGAGAAGAAAATCTTATTACCTTTAATTCAAACCTGGCTCGAGAATTTATAAAACAGAACTATTCAGCGGATAAGATTATTGTTTCAGTTGCGGGTCCAGTTCCGCATGAACTGGTAGTAGAAAAAACAGAACAATATCTTGGAGATTTATTGCCTAATAATTCTAAGAAAGAAAGGTCCGAGCCGTCATTAAAAAATCATAAAGTTGAAATTCAGGAGCATCGCGATATCAATCAGGTTCATATTTGCATTGCACGAAAAACTTTTGGGGTGAAAGATAAAAGAAGATCTGCGCTTGCAATTCTAAATACATTACTTGGCGGAATGACAAGTTCAAGACTTTTTCAATTAATTAGAGAAGATGAAGCTATTGCTTATAACATTACATCATTTATCAATAATTATTTTGATGCTTCAGTGTTTGGAATTTATTTAAGTACTTCGATCAATAATCATAAAAAAGCCATTGACTTGATTAAGAAAGAATTCGACTCCATAGTAAAAGTCGGAATTAAAGATGATGAGCTTGAAATTGCTCGTAATTATTTGAAGGGTGGAATTTCGATGTCTTTGGAAAATACTTCAGCCAAATCAACTCACCTGGCTATGAGTGAATTTTATTATGATGAAGTAAAATCAATTGAAGAAATTTTTGGTCTGATTGATAAAGTGACCAAAGACGATATTCGAAATCTTGCTGGAGAAATTTTGCAGTGGGAGGATTTTTCAATTTATCAAATAATGCCAAAGTCGGGAGGCAGAAATGGAAACTAATACTATTCCAAAAATTTCTAATCGTGCTCGCTCAATGCAGGCATCTCCATTAAGAAAACTTGCATCAATTGCAGAAGAGAGAAAGAAAAATGGGATCAAGGTTTATCATTTAAATATTGGTCAACCTGATCTTCCAACAGACAAGGTTTTTTATGAACAACTATTGAAAATTCCTCAAACAACTGTCGCTTACGCTCCATCCAATGGAATACCGCAGACTATAAAAGCCTGGAAAAAGTATTTTGAGCATGTTGGTATTAATTTCGATGAAAATGAAATAATTGTAACTCAAGGAGGTTCCGAAGCGATAATTTTTGCAATGTGTTCTATTTGTGATGTAAACGAGGAGATAATTGTATTTGAACCATTCTATACAAATTATAATGGTTTTGCAACCCTTGTTGATGTTAAACTTGTTCCAATTCCCCTTTCAATTAAAAATGGATTTCATCTGCCTCCAGAAGAAGAAATTGAGAAATATATAACTCCACGAACAAGAGGAATTTTGATTACTAATCCGTCAAATCCAACAGGAACGGTTTATTCAAAAGAAGAATTGCAACGATTGGTTAATCTTGTTCAAAAACATAATTTGTTTCTTTTAAGTGATGAAGTTTATCGAGAGTTTGTTTACGAAGGTACATTTGTTAGCGTGATGGATTTTCCCGAGATAAGTAAACAAACAATTTTGCTCGATAGTGCATCGAAAAGATTTAATTTATGTGGAGCAAGAATTGGAGTTTTAGCAAGTCATAATGAAGAAGTTGTACAATCGGCTTTCAAATTTGGTATGGCGAGACTTTCAGTTGCAACACTTGAGCAGCTTGCAATTATTCCAATGCTCGAAGATCCTTTTAGATTTACAACTCCGATTGTAGAAGAATTTAGAAAAAGAAGAGATGTGGTTCACGAAACTCTTTCTGAGATCAAAGGAGTAACTTATTATAAACCTGAAGGTGCTTTTTATATTGTGATTGGTTTGCCGGTTAATGATTCTGAACATTTTGCTCGTTGGTTAATTGAAGAATTTGATTACAATAAAGAAACGGTTTTGCTCGCACCAGCTCAGGGTTTTTATGCAACAGCTGGAAAAGGGACAAATGAAGTTCGACTTGCCTTTATGTTAAATGTAGATGATATGAAAAGATCATTGAAAATTATTTCTGTTGCACTTGAAGAATATTTAAAGAAATTTAATTAAAAATAATGGGTTGAAAATGCCAAAAATTACAATTGATGGAATTCAGTACGATTTTAATCCTGGCGAAACAATAATTCAGATTGCTCAGAGAAATGGGATTGAAATCCCGCATTACTGCTGGCATCCAAGGCTTTCTGTTTCTGGAAACTGCCGAATGTGCCTTGTTGAAGTTGAAAAAATGCCCAAGCTCGTTATAGCCTGTGCAACTCAAGCAATGGATGGAATGATAGTTCACACCAAATCTGAAAAAGCTATCAAGGGTCGTGAGCATGTGATGGAATTTCTTTTGATCAATCATCCACTTGATTGCCCAATTTGTGATGAGGCTGGTGAATGTAAACTTCAAGAATATGCTTATGAACACGGGACTGGTGTAAGCAGATTTATTGAAGAAAAAAATCATAAACCAAAAAGAGTGAAACTTGGTCCTTATGTAATGTTTGATGCAGAAAGATGTATTTCTTGCTCTCGATGCATAAGGTTTTCAAAAGAAATTGCAAAAGCTGATCAATTAACTTTTGTTCAGAGAGGCGATAGAGTTACAATTGAAACTTTCCCAGGAAAGAAATTCGATAATCCTTATTCATTAAATGTTGTTGATATATGTCCAGTCGGAGCTTTGACAAATATTGACTTTCGCTTCAAAGCTCGAGTCTGGGAAATGTCGTCAACTAAAAGTATTTGTATTGGTTGTGCTCGGGGTTGCAACATTGAAATCTGGGTGCGCAATAATGAAATTCTAAGACTTACACCAAGATTTAATGAACAGGTTAACGATTACTGGATGTGCGATTATGGAAGAATAAATACATTCAAATTTGTAAATTCAGATGATAGAATTGATGGTCCATTCATTAAGAAAAGTGGTGAACTAGTTTCGGTTAGTTGGGATGAATCAGTAAGTAAAACAACTTCAGAGTTGAAGAGATTCAAATCAAACGAAATTGCAGTAGTTGCTTCACCATTTGCAACGCTTGAAGATAACTATGCGCTTTTAAAATTTTCTCGACAAATTCTAAAATCAAACCAAATCTTTTTCATTCCACATATTCAACCTGGTGACCAAGATGATATTTTAATTAGAGAAGATAAAACTCCAAACTCAACAGGCTTAAAACTCTTAGGAATTAACGAAACGATAAATGATTTAAGTCTTGATACATTGGCTGAAAAAATCAATGCAAAATCAATTAAATGTCTTGTTGTGGTTGAAGATGACCCAATCGCAGTAAAGCCAGAATTGAAGAATGCATTTCAGAATCTTGAATGTCTCGTTGTCTTTGCAACAAATAAAAATCAGACTACACAATTTGCCGATATCTTATTCCCTGCTGCAACTTATGCTGAGAAGAATGGTGTGTTTGTGAACTTTCAAGGATTTGTCCAGAGAATACGGCCTGCTGTTGCAACTATTGATATTGACAGAAGTTTGGATGGACTTGCTCAAAGTCGCTGGGATAAGTTTGGAACACCATTCGATAAATGGGCAAGAGGAAGAAAAATTAACGCACGTTCATCCTGGAAAATTATCTCCCAAATTGCAAATGCGATGGGCGGAAAGTTTGATTATGATACATCGGAGGATGTGTTTATTGAAATTGGTCAGTCTATTCGTGAGCTTGCAAATCTTGACTATGAAACGATTGGAGATACAGGATATAAAATTAATTCAACAAAATTAACCGAAGAAAAAATACTGGTTTGATTATGGTTATACTAATCCCACTTGCAAAAATTGCAATTGCTATTTCGATTTTACTCTTCGTTGTAACTTATCTTGTTTACTTCGAAAGAAAGATTAGTGCATGGATTCAGGATAGAATTGGTCCTAATCGAGTTGGTCCATATGGATTGCTTCAATCTCCGGCTGATGTTCTGAAACTATTTTTTAAGGAGGATATTGTTCCACTTGCTGCAACAAAATTTGTTCATTCCCTTGCACCTGTAATTTCATTAACAATTGCAATGTCCACTTATGCCGTGATTCCATTTGGACCAGATATTAATTTATTTGGACAAAAAGTAAAATTAATTGTGGCAGATGTAGATATTGGCGTTCTTTTCATCTTAGCCTTTACTTCAATTGGAGTATATGGAATTACCCTGAGCGGTTGGGGTTCGAATAACAAATATTCGTTGCTTGGGGGACTTCGTTCAAGTGCACAGATGATCAGCTATGAACTTTCGATGGGAATTTCTGTTGTTGGGGTTTTGATGGTAACAGGTTCATTGAGAATTTATGATATAATTAACCATCAACAGGGCTGGATGTGGAATGCATTTATTCAACCAATAGGATTTATAACTTTTGTAGTTGCAGCTTTTGCAGAAACAAATCGATTACCGTTTGATTTACCTGAAGCTGAACCTGAACTTGTTGGTGGCTATCACACAGAATATAGCAGTCTAAAATTTGCAATGTTCTTTTTAGCGGAATATGCAAATATGATAGTTGCAAGTTTATTGATCGCAGCTTTGTATTTAGGTGGCTGGCATTTACCTTTTGTTGATACTTCTTCTTTAAGTGAAGGATGGCTCCCTTTAATTTCTATTGGAATTTATCTTGCTAAAGTTTGTTTCTTGTTATTCTTTTTTATCTGGGTTCGTTGGTCAATTCCAAGATTTAGATACGACCAATTAATGAATCTCGGATGGAAAGTAATGTTGCCCCTTTCTCTTGTTAATTTAGTCTGGGTTGCAATTCTTGTTTATTTCTTTAAAATTTAAGTGAGGAATACGATGGCAGTTAAGAAAAGAAAAAAAGATTTAAATTTTTTTGAAAGAATTTACATTGTTGAAATTCTTAAAGGAATGATGCTTACATTAAAGCACCTTTTCAAACCAAAATTCACTCGACAATATCCTGAAGAAAAATATGTTCAACCGCCATCGTATCGTGGAAGACCTGTGCTCGTGATGGATAACGGCAAAGAAAGATGTGTGGCGTGTGGTTTGTGTTCAAGAGTTTGTCCCGCTCTTGCAATTCAAGTTCAAGCTGCAGAAACTTTAGATGAAAAAGAAAGATATCCCGCTTTATTTGAAATCAATATGCTTCGATGTATATTCTGCGGCTTCTGTGAAGAAGTCTGCCCTGAAGAAGCTATTGTGATGAGTAAAGATTACGAACTTGTATTTACTAAATACGAAGATGCAATTTTCGGGAAAGATAAATTGCTTGTTCCTGTTGAGCAATTAAAAGATAGGATTGAATTCATACGACAGCAACGCTAAAGTTTATTGAAAAGTATTTGATTAAAGGTTTGAAAGATTAATATGAACAGGCTGAGATTTCTCAGCCTTTTTATTTTAATAACTCATCGGATTGAATTCGGATCATTTTGATTTGACTAATTTCTGACTTTGTTTGTGGCTTTATTAGGAATGATTATAGAAAAAATTTTAAATCATTTAAATGGAATTAATTGAAAAAGGTTGTCATTATTGCAATGCTGAATTACTGGTTCAGTTTATTTTTTTCTCACTATGATGAAGATAAAATTTCTCATCTTGAAAGACTTGAATTTGATTAGCTCCAAAATTTTAATCAGTGAAATGAATGACAAATGATATTTACAATTTTTAATGACTTTGTTTAATACTCTATCAAAAAATTAGTGTAGATATTGAATAGTGCCTTTTATATTTAAAAATAAAAATTGAATTCTGTTTTTATGCTTGAGTTTTAAAAAAGATCAGAGAGAATAAATCAGTATGATTTTGCTCTTATCTATTTCTTCATTTTTTAATAATCCTTGAATTTCTAAAAAATTCGTAATCTCTTTATCTTATAATCAGAAAAAATGTCTAACTAATCAGGTAAAATGCTCTATGAAAGTTGTAACAGACAAAATTGAATTAAATACTCGTGGAAATCCAGACATAATTGACATCACAACAAAAGTTCAGGAAGTCATAACGAAAAGCGGTTTAAAAGAAGGAAATGTTCTTGTTTTTGCAGTCGGTTCAACGGCTGGAATAACAACAATTGAATATGAACCAGGACTTTTGAAAGATTTACCAGAACTTTTCGAGAAATTAATTCCATCCAATCGACCTTATCATCACGATAAAACCTGGGGAGATGGAAACGGTTATGCTCATTTAAGAGCTTCAATGCTTGGTGCTTCGATTCAAATCCCATTTTCAAAAGGACATTTGTTGCTGGGTACTTGGCAACAAATTATTTTTATCGATTTTGATAATCGTGCAAGACAAAGAAAAATTATAGTTCAAATAATTGGAGAATAGGAATGAAAAAATTAATCACAATAAGCTTATCGTTGTTTCTTTTATTTTTTGTTGTTAATGAAATATTTGGCTGGGGTAGTGTTGGCCACAGCATCATCAATCGTAATTCCACAAAACATTTTCCGCAATCTATGATTGGTTATGCCAGCTGGTCAGAATTTTTGGCTCAACATGCCTCCGATGCAGATTATCGCAAAAGTTCTGATCCAACTGAAGGCAATAAGCATTTCATTGACATTGATAACTATCAGGAATTTTTTACTGGAAATTTCCCATACTCAATTGATACTTTGATCAGTCGATATGGCTGGGATTATGTATGGCAACAGGGGATTTTACCATGGGCTACAAAAGCCACAGTTGATTCTCTAACAGCAGCATTGAATAGAAAAGATTGGCAAAGAGCAAAACTACTTGCAGCTGATCTTGGGCATTATATTGCCGATGGTCATCAACCGCTTCATGTTACACGAAATTATGATGGACAATACACTGGTCAGAGAGGAATTCATTCAAGATATGAAACTCAAATGATCAATAGATATCAAAGTGAAATCTCAATTTCAACCGAAGGGATTGCTTATGTACATGATCCACTTGATTTTATCTTTGATTATCTGTTTGAATCTTATACTTACTTAGATGATGTATTAAGAGCTGATAGTATCGCCAGATCAGTTGCGGGAAATACTACCAGCGAGACTTACTATTCAACACTCTGGAATTATTCTCAGAGCTTTACTAAATATCTTTTTCAAAAAGCAAGTGTTCGACTTGCATCTTTAATTTATACTGCCTGGATTAATGCAGGTAGTCCAGAACTCCCTCAGACACTTGTTGAAGAATTGAGTTTAATCCCAACTAAAATTACTCTTTATCAGAATTATCCAAATCCTTTCAACTATTCAACTCAAATTAGATATTTCATTCCAAAAGATTATGTTGGAAAAACTTTAACTTTTAAAGTTACTGATACACTCGGAAAAGAAATTACATCAACTAAGAATCAGATTAATTCCGATGGCTATCATCAGATAGAGTTTGATGGAAATTATTACAAACTGAGCTCTGGAACTTACATTTACACAATTACAATTGGAGATTATTCAGAATCTAAAAAGATGGAGTATATTAAATGAGATTGAAAATAATTTTTGCTTTCATAGTTTTCATTTTATTTGCAACTGAGTCCTTCTCACAGGTTTTGCAATGGACACCTTACTTTGCAACAAGAAACGATGTAATAACAATAGACTATGATGTGACAAAAGGTAATGGTGCATTAATTGGTGTTTTTCCAATTTATGTTCACACTGGCGTAATTACAAATTTAAGTCGCCATCCAAATGATTGGCGTTATGTTAAAACAACCTGGGGCTCACCAGCAAATCAACCACCAATTCAATACATAGGTAATAATATCTGGCGGATTACAATTAATATCCCGCAATATTATGGGGTTCCAGACTCAGAAGATATCTTAAAACTTGCATTTGTATTTCGAAATGCAGATGGAAGTAAAGTAGGACGCGATGCAGATGGAAGCGATATTTTCCTACCAATCTATAAACCTGGCTTGAATGTTCGTTTTTTGAATCCAGTTGAAAAAGGAACGATCATCAACACCGCACAAAATTTTACAATGACTGCTGTCTCTGCCGGGTCTGTAAGTCTTAAACTTTACTTAAATGATTCTTTGATTGCCCAGACTGATACAAACTATCTTAGCCGAACGATGATGTTTTTCAACTATGGACGTTACAACTTAAGAGCAGTTGCAGTAGATAGCCTTGGGAACACAAAAGTTGATTCAAACTATTTTATTGTTAGATCACCAGTTCAAACTGCCCCACTTCCACCGGGAATTCAGGATGGAGTAAATGTAATTGATAGCAATACAGTTATTCTTTGTCTTTATGCACCTTACAAAAATTATGTTTATGTAATTGGAGATTTTACTAATTGGGAAGTTGATCCAGCTTTTTATATGAAAAGAACTCCTGATGGAAATAGATATTGGCTTCAAATAAATAATCTTAATCCCAATGAAGAATATGGATATCAATATTTCATTGATGGAAAGTTGAAAGTAGCTGACCCATTTACAGAAAAACTTCTTGATCCCTGGAACGATCAATACATTCCTCCAAATGTATATCCAGATTTAAAACCTTATCCGTTTGGAAAAACGACTCATCTTGTTTCTGTCTTTCAGATTAATCAACCTCAATACAACTGGCAAATGCCTTCTATTCCGAAACCACAAAAAACAGATCTCGTAATTTACGAATTACTTCTTAGAGATTTTTTATCATCCCATGATTATAAAACACTTGCTGATACTTTGAACTACTTGAAGAAACTCGGTGTAAATGCAATTGAACTCATGCCCGTAAATGAATTTGAGGGAAACGAAAGTTGGGGTTACAATACAACCTTCTATTTTGCGATGGATAAATATTATGGTACAAAAAATGACCTGAAGGCTTTTATCGATAAAGCTCATCAAATGGGTTTTGCTGTAATTCTGGATGTTGTTTTCAATCATAATTTCAGTCAGTCTTCATTGGTTAGAATGTGGTGGGATGAGGCAAATCAAAGACCAGCTTCAAATAGTCCCTATTTCAATCCAATTCCAAAACATCCTTACAATGTTGGTTATGACTTTAACCACGAAAGTCCTGCAACCAAAGAATTGGTAACTCGTGCATTAAAATTTTACCTGCAAGAATACAAAGTAGATGGATTTAGATTCGATCTTTCAAAAGGTTTTACTCAAACAAATTCTGGCAGTGATGTAGGACTTTGGGGACAATACGATCAATCAAGAATAAATATCTTAAAACAATATGCTGATTCAATCTGGAAGTATGATTCTACAGCTTATGTAATTTTAGAACATTTTGCTGTTGATTCAGAAGAACAAGTTTTAACGAATTATGGAATGTTAAGCTGGGGCAATATGAATTACAATTACAACGAAGCGACAATGGGCTGGCACGATGGCGGAAAATCTGATTTCACCAGAGTCTCGTACAAAGCTCGTGGATTTTCTAAACCACATCTTGTCGGATATATGGAAAGTCACGACGAAGAAAGATTAATGTATAAAAATCTTATGTATGGGAATTCGAGCGGAAGTTATAATATTAAAAGCTTACCAATTGCACTTGAAAGGATAAAACTTGCCGGATCATTTTTCTTTACTGTTCCAGGTCCAAAAATGATCTGGCAATTTGGTGAACTTGGCTATGATTATTCAATTGAATACAATGGTAGAACTGGTCCAAAACCAATTCGATGGGGTTACTTCCTTGATGCAAATCGAAATAAACTTTATAGAACTTTTGCAACTTTAATTAATCTTAAAAAGAGCTACGATGTTTTTCGAACTTCTAACTTTACAACTGATTTTGGTGGTGCAGTCAAAAGATTCTGGTTGAACCACGACTCAATGAATGTTGCAATTGTTGGAAATTTCGATGTGGTTCAAAGAACTGTTACTCCTAATTTTCAACATACAGGTTGGTGGTTTAATTATTTTTACGGAGATAGTATAAATGTGACTAATACACAAATGACTATTACACTTCAACCAGGTGAATTTAGAATTTACACTACAAAAAAATTACCAACTCCTGAACCAGGTTTACTGACATCTGTTGAATGGACTGATGAAATTCTTCCACAGAAATTTGAACTTTATCAAAATTATCCCAATCCATTTAATCCTGTAACTCACATTGCTTATGATTTGCCCTTTGATACAAAAGTGCAATTAAAAGTTTACGATGTTCTTGGAAGAGAAGTCAGAACATTGGTTGATGAATTTCAGAAAGCAGGAGTTCATCAAAAAACTTTTGATGCTTCTGATTTATCGAGTGGAGTTTACATTTACCGTATCATCACAGAACAATTTGTCAAAGAAAAGAAAATGTTATTTATGAAATAAAAATTCTTGATTAAAGACTTTGTTCATTTTAAAGGATGGAAATTTTCCATCCTTTCTTTTTATAAATTTGAGGGAGATTATTAAACAAACTTTACTTTATGACTTCACGAGAGCGAATTATTTCAGCAATGAGCTTTGAATATCCCGATCGAGTTCCTGTTATGTGTCAGATGAGTATCGGGCATATGCTTCAGCAATTGAAAGATATTTCACCGGTTGATTTCTGGTTTGATGCTGAAACTTTTGCTAATGGACTAGTTTATCTTAGAAAACTTTATCAATTCGATGGAATTTTAGTCAGTTTGCATGGACATTTTAAAAATTGGAGAGAAATTTATAACCAAAGAGAAGCTCAGAATGATAAAGAAATTGTTTATCTGGATGACATAAAGCTTGTTTTTACAAACGAAGATTTACCTTTTCCTGAATTTTCTGAAGAAAGAAAATTTCCTTCTATCGATGAAGTTGATCTTTCAACTCTTCCTGATGAAATTGATTACATACCTGTCTCTGCAGGATTACATTTTAAGATTGACTTAAACAACAAATTCGAAATCTTTGATTTAATTTATGAGAAAGTCGGTGATGAGTTTTCGATTCACGGCGAAGTAACTTCTCCATTTGATTATTTGTTGGATTTGCTCCAATACGAAAATGCATTAATGGCTTTAATTGAAAATCCAGTTAAATGCAAAGAAATTCTTCAACATTTCACAAATGGGATATCCAAACTTGCTTCAGAAATGTGCGAAAAGCAAATCGATGCAATAAAAATTTCTTCACCTTTTGCTGGGGCTGGATTTATCTCGCCGCAATTTTATAAAGAATTTGTCCTACCATTTGAAGCACAAATCATATCCACAATCAAATCAAAAGGCAAGTTCGTTTATCTCCATACTTGTGGTGCAATTAACGATCGATTGGAATTAATGATTGAATCTGGCACATCCGGACTTGAATGTCTCGATCCAAAACCACTCGGCGATGTTGATCTAATTGACGCAAAAAGAAGATTGGGGAAAAAAGTTTTTATCAAAGGAAATATCGACTCTGTAAACACACTATTATTTGGTGAAATAGAAAAAATTATCAGAAATGTATCAGAGATAATTTCTGTTGGAAAACAGGGGAGTGGATTTATCTTGAGTACGGCTTGTTCAATTGCTCCAAAAGTACCTGCAAGCAATATTAAAATTCTGATTGATTTAGCTGAAAGATATGGTAAATATTGATGAAGTAATCTTAAAGTTAAATTTTGATTTTATTAATTGGAGAAAATAGTTATTTATTTCACACTCGACATTTAATTTTTTTCTCTCCGTCCCTGAAGAAGAGACGGAGAGAATTTGTTGAAAGTAATAGTAAAGCAATTGATTTACTTAATCAAAACCATCTTTTTAATGTCTGTAAATGTTTTTCCTCTAAGTGATTTTGCATTGAACCTCAAAAAGTAAATTCCCGAAGGCAATCTTAGATTTTGAGTACCGATTCCATTCCAAACTTCTTCATAATTACCGGCTTCATATATCTTAACAGGAAATTGATAAACTAATTCTCCGATTGAATTAAAAATTTCAATTTTAACTTCAGATTTTTCAGGAATAAAGAATTTAAACTTTGTGGAAGGATTAAATGGATTTGGATAGTTCTGATATAATTTATAGTTATCAGGATAATTTTTTTCTGCAGTCTCAACTGAAGTAAGGTTATAAGGCAACCAGCCAAGCAGTGATGGGAATATGTAATTATTGCCTCCACCAATTACCATAGTAAAGTAAACTCTATTTTCATCACTAACTGGATGAATTGACAGAGTTCCAGTATAAGAAGATCTATTGTAAAAATTGAAGGCATCGTAATTCATTAGATTGTATTCAATCAGATTTGAAAAATCATTTGAAGAATTGCCATAGTAGAGCTTTGGAATCCCTTGATAGCCTGCAATTAAATGAATTATTCCGTTCTGATCTCTCGAAATGTCGATGCTAAATTCATTTTGCGACATAGCCGTAAACGAGATCAACTTTCTTCGAAATATAAAATTATTTAAGCGGAACTTATAAAAATAATATTCGTGCTGCCCGTTATAGTAAGTATAATCAGTATTAAATATAAAGGCGTTGTTATTTTTGTCAACCTCAAAAACGGGTGGCCAGGTTCCTGTAAATGTAACATTCGATTTTGTGAAGTTTGAGTTGTAATTTCCAGAATACAGTGCATAGGTTCCGGAACCTACCTTTGCCAAAATGTAGACTGAATCAGTAGAGTTCGCTCTTACATCAACAAAGAAATAAAAACTTCCTAAAATGGAATCAACCTGAATTGGATTTTGAAAATATCCCGGTGAATTATTTGTGTAGAATATTTTGTAATTATAACTATATACAAAATGAACTATACCATACTTATCTATATCAATTCCGTGACGGTTATAGTTTATCGCAACTGTATCCTTACTTATAAATTGTTGTATCCAGACACCAGGTGATGTTTCTTTGGTCAGATAATAACGTCCATAATCTTCCCGACCTGCGATAAATCTTGTTGTATCTCTTCTGATGGAAACCACGTGCATTAACCCATTCCTATCAGTTTTAAATGTTTGAGGTCTGACGGATGGAGTTAACTGTGGAAAATCAATTTTAACTATTTCATTCTCTTTTAAATTACTTGTAAGTTTACCACTTTCGTAATTTATTGGGAAAAAATAAAATCTACCAGTATTTACATCAATGGAATCATATTGAGCAAGTTTCATGAAATAATTTTTGTTATTACGCTTTAACCATTTTAGTGAGCTTCCCGCAGGGGTTTCATCATTGCCAGCTGTAAAAATGAACTCACTCTCAATGTTTCCGTTATTTAATCTCAAAATCACTGAACCTACATTTAACATTTTTGTTGAATTAAGTTCATTTAGATCAGGGAAAAGAATGAATGCTTTATCAGAATTGAGACCATGTAGTAAAACATTATCTGTTGCATAATTCCATATTGGGAAACTTCTGTAAGTAAGTTTTTGCTCAGGTATGAGTATCTCTCGATAAGGGGAATTACCTGGTTGATTAATCGGTAAATTAGAAGGGTTATAGACAGAATAGAATAATTGATTATTTATTTTTTTCAAAAGATGGAGATTGCCATAATTATCAATGTGACTTGCTCTCAATTCAAATAATCCAAGACTGTAAGGGGTATAGGAAAATACATTGTTTCTGTACTTACCCCATAGCCACACTAATCGGTTATCATTATTATCTGCAATGGAAATTGGGACAACAAGAAAATTATTATCATAAGTTCCGTGTATCTGGGAGCCTCCCCCCAATACAATCATTTCTCCGTTATTGGTGATTTTATACGTTCTGTATGCGGCATAAAAAGTGTCTGGATCAACATATGGATCAAGAAAAATCCAGTGTCCATATGCTATATTTAAAAATAAATTTTTGTTTGCTGAATAGATGAAAGTTGGATTCTCACTCTGGTAATAAGATAAATCAATAGTATTTACTATTTTATTTAAGTTAGAAGTATCAGGATTTATTAATTGTATCCATCTTAGTTCTGAACCAGGTACATAGAATCCTACACCAATTAAATAAGCATAGTTTATATATATTTGATTATCTGTAGTTCTAAGTACTCGAATATAACCATCACTTAACAAAAGTGTTTTTAATGAATCAAAATACACATTACTAACAGTACCATTTAAAGAGTTTATATAGAAAACCAGTGTACCCTGGCTGGAGACAGAAATTCCACCAATGTGTATAGTTCCATTCAAATCAATATCAAAATCCCACATATCAATATTAAACGGAACAAAAGCAATGGGGATAGGTTCTGAAAGCTTATCATTTTGACTTTTTAATGCATAAAATCTTCCATCAGCGCCAAGAGTGACAATAACTGGTAATCCTTGCGCATCAGATTTAACAATTGTAGTGACTGAATTTGTGTTGAGTTTCCCTGTCCCACCGATGTTAATTTGTTGAGATAAAGCTGTTGATATTAAAATGATGAACAATAGAGTAAAAAAATTTGTTCTCATTTTATTCCTCCTTTATTTTTTTGTTTAGATGCCCACGCACTTAAAACAACCTTCGCTTATGTAAAATTATTATTTTGAAAAAATTTTTTCAATAAAAATTATAAGACACTTTGGGGTAAAAGACTTTGTTTCTAATTTCTGAACATTAATATTAACTCATCACTGATAATGAAAGATTTCATAGACTCTGCTCTCAAGTAATCTTAAATCTTAAAGCAATTAATTATGTAATCAGAAGCCGATCTCTAACAAAATAAAATTTATTTAAACTTCAATGTGTTGATCTCTCATCCAAAAAATTATTTAGCAATTAACTGACATCATAAAAACTTAAAAATTATTTTATCTAAAATTTACCTTCTCTTAATAATTTCTTAACCGCCTGAGAATAGATTGTCAGCAAAACCACGGAGAAAAAAATGAAAACCAGAAACAACCAGGCAATAATAAGTTTTGTGAATTACTTTTTATTTCTTTTTATTCCAATGCAGGTAACTTTATTTGCACAGAGTAAAGGTTCAATTTATGGAATTATTAGAGATGAAGTTTCAGGTGAACCAATTATTGGTGCAAATGTTTTAATTGAAAATACACTTAAAGGAGCATCAACCGATCTAAATGGAAAATTTTCTTTAAGGGATTTAGAGGAAGGTTATTATGATTTAAAAGTTAGTCACATAGCATATAGAACTAAAATAATTAAAGATGTAAAAATCGAAGCAAATAAGAATTTAGAATTAAATATCGCTTTAAGTAGCAATGTTATTGAAACTGATGAAGTTGTTGTGACAGGTAAACTTGATAAATCTTTTGAGAATGCTTTACTCAATCTAAGAAAGAATTCTCCAAATATTCTTGATGGAATCAGTTCAGAACAGATTCGAAAGACAACGGATGGACTTACAAGTGAGGTTTTGAGAAGAATAACTGGAATTACATTAATCGAAAATAAGTTTGTTAATGTTCGAGGGACAGGTGAAAGATATAATGTAGCTCAATTAAACAATACAAATCTCACAAGCACTGAGTCAGAAAAGAAAGCGTTTTCATTTGATTTATTTTCTTCAAGTTTAATTGAAAATGTAAATGTAATAAAATCATATACTCCTGATCTTCCAGCGAATTTTGGTGGAGGAGTAGTTCAGCTAAACACAATTAGTTTCCCCGAAGAATTAAAAATAAGTACTGGATATTCCTCAGCTTATATTAGTAATACTTCCTTAAGAAATTTTTCAACATATCCAAACGGTACTAACTTTTTAGGTTTTGATAATGGTAGTAGAAGTTTACCCTCTAATTTTCCTTCAAATTTAAATAGTTCAAATTTAAGTAGAGACGAAGTCAATGAATTAGCAAAACAATTAAAGAATATCTGGACTCCAGTTAACAATCGTGCCCCACTTAATCAATCTTTTTCTTTCATGATTGGTGATGGAGCAAAATTGATTAATCAACAAGTCGGGTTTGTTGCTGCAATTAATTATAAAAACGACTATAAAAATGCATCCATAAGCCTGAATGAATATGAAGCAAGTGGTGAAAAGAGGTTTGAATTTTCTGGTTTAAAATCTCATCTGTCAAAAAATATTGGTGGATTGTTTAGTCTTAGTTACAAATTGTCAGCAAGTAATTTAATACGAATGGAAAACATTTATTCTCATTCATCTGATGATGAGGTTTCTGAGTTTCAAGGTTTCCAATATACGGATGCAGGTAAAGAGCAAAAACAAATTGCCCTGAGATATATCGAGCGGGATT
>JBNAWO010000003.1:0-55857 GCA_049699815.1 Ignavibacteria bacterium
TTATAAAATTATATTCTTTGTCTTAATCATCTAAATTTTGATGGAGTGGGATTGAATGTTTGAACTCTCTAAAATCTTTTTTGAACTTGATAAAATAATTGAATTGAAAAAGAAAAAGCATTTACCTTTATCAGATTTAGAGAAAAGAAAGGTAAATGCAAGAATTATTCAAGAATATCTGGTTATTACAAATCGCTTGAATTTATCATTACGGCACCGGCTTCTTCCATCTCCTTGAAAGCTTTTTCAACATCGCCTTCATTTTGATAAATGCCTTCCACAGCATCTTTAATTACGAAAGTTTTAAATCCACTTTTTAGTGCATCAAGGACCGTCTGTTTAACACAATATTCTGCTGTTAATCCTGTCACATAGAGTTCATCAACATTATTATTTCTCAGATATTCAGCAAGATTTTCATTTGTTGCTTCAAATGCAGAATATCCATCATCTTTATTGCCCGTGCCTTTCAAAAATACTTTATTGATTTTTTCCGAATTTAAACCTTCAGGGAAGTCAGCACCTTTTGTATTCTGAACGAAATGTTTTGACCATTTCTGAAAATGAATAGAATCTTCCGGATGCCAATCTTTTGAAGCCAGAACAAGATCAAACTTATCCATAATCTTATTTAAGTCAGGAACAATAACATCACCTTTGGGAGTGGGCAGAGCTCCCCAGGGGCAAAAGTCGTTTTAAAGATCTACAATAAACAAAGCTTTCATATTTTACCCTCCTTATTTTTTCTAATTAAATTATCTCGAAGCTCTAAAAGTTTCGGACTTACTCCAACTTTATAAATGTGCGGGAACTCAAAACGTTTGTGCTCATCAGGTAATTGAGAAAAACGAAATTCAACATAAGATGCAATTTCATTCACGGACTTTTTTTTCAAAATAATCTCACCATCTTTAAGAACCTGTTCTAAGATTTCTTCGCACTTTAAATTTTTTAGATTGCACTTTTTATAAATATCAAATGGATGAATCATTAACTCAATTTCATCTTCATCATTCAAAGCAATGCAATCAGCATAAAATTTTCCTTCACCATTGAAATAACGATAGATCTTCTTTATTCCCGGTAAAGTTACTTTGCTAATATCTTCAGATAATTTAATTGTTGGTTGATTTTCAATTTGACTTATCTTATAAACACCATCGAGTGCTGCGTCTTTTTGACCTGTAATCAAATTAGTCCCAACACCAAAAAAATCGATTGGAGCGTTTTGTTCATTCAGACTCTTAATTAAATATTCATCAAGTTGATTGGAAGCAACAATCTTTACATAGTCTAAACCAGCTTCATCAAGCATTTTTCTTGCTCTCTTTGAAAAATAAGCAAGATCACCACTATCGAGTCGAATTGCTTTGAGCTTTTTTCCTTTTTCTTCAAGCTCTTTAGCAACTTTAATTGCGTTTGGAATTCCGCTTCGTAATGTATCGAATGTATCAACTAAGAGTATGCAATTATCTGGGTAGAATTCCGCAAATTTTCTAAAAGCTTCGAGCTCATCACCAAAACTTTGTATCCAGGAATGAGCCTGTGTTCCAGCTGGAATTATATCATAATTAAATGCGGCAAGAACATTTGATGTGCTGTTTACTCCACCAATCACAGCTGCACGACTTCCAAACAAAGATGCAAGTCCTTGTGCTCTTCTTAATCCAAAATCAGAAACTATTTTTTCTTTTGCTGCAAATCTTATTCTTCTTGCTTTTGTTGCAATTAATGATTCGAAATTAATCACATTCAGAAGGAGTGATTCAATAACTTGAGTTTCGATTATATTTCCTTCCACACGAATAATTGGCTCATAAGGAAAAACTATTTCGCCCTCTTTTGCTGAAAAAATGTGCCCGCTGAAACGAAATTCTTTTAGGTAATCAAGAAACTCATCTCTAAATCCTTTTGATTTAAGAAAATCGATTGCTTCAGTTCCAAATCGAAAAATTTGTATTAGCTCAAGTAAGTCTGATAGCCCGGCAAAAATAGTGTAACCAGAATTAAAAGGATTGTTTCTAAAGAAGTAATCGAAATTAGCTCTTAGATTGTGTCGTCCACTCAAGAAATAACCTTGAGCCATTGTGAGCTCATAATAATCAAGATAAAGTCCGAAATTATCGAATAGATTTTTCATAGCAATAAAAAAATATAAAAAGCAAAGGAATTAAAGAAACCCTGAATTTAAAACTTTTAGAAATCAAAATAATTTGATTGATTTGATCCTCTTCAAAATAAAAAAGGTTTAGCAGAAATTTATCCGCTAAACCCTTCTGGGAAATTTCATTCTATGAAAAATTACTCGTTGTCGTTTTGATTTTGAATCACCGGCAAAGAAATTGTTGAAGTACTTTCGTATGTTTCTGTAGGAGCGGGAATTCCTGACCTGTATTCTTCTGGTTTTACATCCGGATAGACGAAGGTTTCGTATTTGTAATTTCTTAAAATTAATTTTTCATCATCCTGGTATAAAATATATTGTGGCAATAAAGGGATTTTTCCACCTCCGCCTGGTGCATCAATAACATAATAAGGAACAGCAAGTCCTGATGTATGACCTCTTAACTTATCCATAATTTCAAGACCTACCTTCACAGGTGTTCTGAAATGGTTTGCACCTTTTGTCAGATCAGCTTGATAGAGATAATAAGGTCTAACTCTCATTAAAAGTAATTTTCTAAAAAGTTCTTTTATAACTTCAGGATCGTCATTTACACCTTTCATAAGAACGGTTTGATTTCCAATTGGAATACCCGCATCAGCTAAAAGTTCACAAGCGCGTTTACTTTCAGGAGTTATTTCCCACGGATGATTGAAATGTGTGTTCACATAGATTGGATGATATTTCTTCAACATCCTCACAAGTTTAGGGGTAATTCGATGAGGAAGAACTACTGGCATTCGAGTACCAAGACGAATAATTTCAACATGCGGGATCTGTCTTAGTCTCTGAAGAATTTTTTCAAGCATTGCATCGGTTAACATCAAAGGATCACCACCAGAGAGAATGACATCACGGATTTCTTTATGCTCTTCAATGTATTTGAACGCTGCTTCAAGTCCTCGCATTGATATTTTTGATGAGTCACCAACTTTTCTTTTGCGCGTACAAAATCGACAATACATTCCGCATTGACTTGTTGTTAGGAAAAGTACGCGGTCTGGATATCTATGAGTAATATTTGGAACAGGACTCATCGAGTCTTCACCCAACGGATCTTCAGGTGCATCAATATCATTGAGTTCTGTTTCGTCAGGAACGCATTGCAACCAGATTGGATCGCCTGGATATCGAATTAGACTCAGGTAATATGGATTGATGCGAGCCTGGAAAAATTTATCCAGTCTTTCAGCCACTCGTCTATCGAGCTTGAATTTCTCGACGAGTTGATCGACTGAATGAATGCTGTCTCTGATCATTTTTTGCCAGAGTTCCATAGTTATTCCCCTTGATTTTGTAAGTATTTGCCGAAGATTATCAGGCTATCACCTTTTTTATAAAAATCTTTGATGACAGCCAGCTCTTTGTAATTATTTTTTTTGTAAAAACTTCTTGTACTTTGATAATCATCGCGTGATGAAGTCTCCGCAAGGATCAATCTTCCATTTTTTGAAAACACATATTTTTCAGCATCTTTAATTAATTGTGTTCCAACTCCTGAGCCGCGAGATTCTGGATCAACAACAATCCAGTATAAATCGTAAACTCCATCGGTTAAAGCGCGATGTCCAATGCAGTAATATCCTAAAACTTTTTCATCATCTTCGGCAACTTTGAAGTAATAATCATTTTGATCTGGGTTGTTGATTACAATATCAATCAATTCCAATCCAACTTCTTTTTCTTCAGGTGAAAAATTTTCTGTTTTAAATAAAATTTCTTTTAATCTTTCTCTGTCTTCTTTTTTCATTTCTCTAATTTTCATCTTTTTCTTTGTAGTGCAAATTCAATTATTCGAATTAAAAGTTGATCGTAACTTAATCCATAAGCTTTTGCTGCTCTGGCAAAACCCGCATCAATTGATATATCCGGATTTGGATTTACTTCAAGTATGAATGGTTCATTGTTTTTATCAATTCTAAAATCAACACGACAGTAATCACGACATCCAAATAAATTTGAAACATCAAGAGCAATTTGTTTAATCTTACCTGCCAATTTATCATCAAGGGGTGCAGGACAAACTGGAATAGTGTTTTTATAATAAAGACTATCTTTAATCCATTTACCATCGTAAGTTACAATTTTTGGTAGGTCATTGGGCAAAGTATCAAAACTTATTTCAGAAAGTGGAAGAGCAATTTTTTCTTTATCACCCAAAATTGCTGAATTAATTTCTCTACCTTCAATATATTCCTCAACCAGAATAGGTTGTTTTAGTGTATGATAGAGATATTCGAGTTGTTCTTTTAATTCCTGTTCATTAAAAACAACTGACTGTTCGCTTATTCCAACGCTTGCGTCTTCCTGAGATGGTTTAACAATTAATGGAAACTCTGGCTTTGAATCAAAAATTATTTTTGACGGATTAATATATAATCTCCAATTTGGGACATTGTAGCCGGCGCCTTTCATAATTAACTTTGCTCGATGCTTATTCAAACAAAGGCTCAGAGTAACCGCACTACAACCTGTATAAGGAATATCGTAAAGCTCGTAAATGCCAGCTATATACATTTCTTTAACTGCTTCACCACCAACACTCTCAACTAAATTGAAAACCACATCATAATTACCTGAACCAATTTTTGAACAAAGCTCTTCGATATTATCAAGCAGATTAAAGACTTCTGTATCAAAACCATTTTTAGTTAAAGTTTCCTTAATTGCCTCAAATTCTTCAAGCACTCCAATTTCTGATAAATCAATTGAATTAGAATATTCTGCTTTTACTCTTCTGCCGTCATAGCTTTCATAAATTCCACCAATTGGTTGGTTAAAGGCTAAAAGTATTTTAATATTTTCTTTCATATTCCGTATCTTTTTCTTGCTTCATTTAATACCGCATTAATCATTTCTTCGTAAGTCATTCCAGCTGCTCTTGCAGCCTTTGGGTAACAGGAATTATCCTTTGGATCTGGAAGAATTCCAGGCAAAGGGTTGATTTCAAGCACATTTGGTATTCCGTTTTCGTCCAGTCTTATATCTATTCTTGACCAATCTCTGCACCGCAAAACTCGATAAGTTGAAAGAGCTACTCTTTCAATTTCAGTTTTTAATTTTTCATCTATGTTTGCAGGACATTCATAAATATCAAGAGGATCTTCTCTGGTATCAAAAATCCATTTTGCCTCATAAGAATAAATGGGTAAAACACCCTCAGGCAATTCTTCAAATTTCATTTCAATAATGGGTAATACTCTTGCATCTTTTCCATTTCCTAAAATAGCAACTGTGAATTCTCGCCCATTAAGAAATTTTTCGACAAGAGCTGATTGATTATAAATTTGATGTATCTTCTGAATTTCATTAAACAATTCATCTTTAGTACTTACAACAGATGAATTGAAAATTCCTTTACTCGAACCTTCGGCTACTGGTTTAACAATAGCCGGCAACGGAAAATCAATTGAAGTAAAATCTTCTTCTTTTTCAATCAAAAGAAATTGGGGAGTTGGAATTTTGTAATATGAAAGGATTTCTTTTGTACGAGATTTATCAAGACAAATTCCAAGTGTGACAGGATCTGAACCAGTATAAGGTATATTCAAAAATTCGAGCATTGCAGGAATTTGTGCTTCACGACTTATTCCATTAAAACCTTCTGCAATATTAAATACGATATCAGGATTTAATTCACGAAGAGTTTCAAATGCATCGTTATCGGCTTCAACAAGAGTCACATTATGATAGATTGCTAACGCATTTCTTACTGCGTTAATTGTTTCTTCTGTGTCCCACTCTGCAAAAGTATCTTGATTAATCTCTGAGTTGTAATTGAACTTTTTGAGAAAAGGATACTTAGCCGATGGAGTGTCAAAACTTTCCTGTTTAATATTATAGGTGAGAACAACATTTAATTTCTTTTCAGAAGAAGTATAAGTACTAATAAATCACTCTCTCAATTTGTTCAACATATTTACTTGATTCACTTGCTAATATATTATTTAAAAAATTTTTGTCAATAGGTTTTAAATGTTTTTTAAAAAATTTTTTGAAGATGAAAAATGAGTCTTGAAGAAAAAATTTTTTTAATCATCGATCTTGAATAAATGTTTTAAAATTGATTCAATTAAATTCTTAATTACAGAGAGTATGAATTGAAAAAATGTTTTAAAGTGTTCGTAAAGATTTTTTTGTTTTAAATTCTGTGAAATGTTTTTCAGGTATGCTGCTAAAATTTATAGCGAATATGAATCAATAACTTTCTTTTTCGTTGGGAAAATCTCCGCTGCGAACATCTTCAATATAATGTTTAAACGCATCGAAGATTGTTTCTGAAAGATGTGCATACTTTCTAACAAATCGTGGATTGAATTCTTCAGTCAATCCAAGCATATCATAAACAACAAGTATTTGTCCATCAACATATTTACCAGCACCAATTCCAATTGTTGGAATTTTAACTGATTGAGTAATTCTCTTTGCCAGTTTAGCCGGCACTTTTTCAATCACAATTGCAAAAGCTCCAGCTTCTTCAAGTGCTTTTGCATCGCGGATTAATTGTTGAGCTTCGTCTTTCTCTTTCCCTCTCGGTTGATATCCACCAAAACGATGAATTGATTGAGGAGTTAATCCAATATGCCCCATCACAGGAATTCCATTTGCTGTGAGTTTAGCTACTGTTTCAGCAAAAATTTCTCCACCTTCAATTTTTACAGCGCCTGCATCAGTTTCTTTCATAATTCTTCCTGCATTACGAAATGCTTCTTCAATATTGGTCTGATAAGTCATAAAAGGCATATCAACAACAATCATTGCTCTTTTAACGCCGCGTTGAACAGCTTTTGTGTGATAAATCATATCATCAAGGGTAACAGGAAGTGTGGTCAGATGTCCTTGAAAGACATTGCCAAGTGAATCGCCAACCAAAATTATATCAATTCCAGCGCGATCACAAAGTCTAGCAATTAAAAAATCATAAGCCGTAAGCGCTGTTATTTTTTCTCCATTATTTTTCATCTCTTGAATTTTTCGCGTCGTAACTTTTTTTATTTCTGAAGATGCACTCATATCAAGATCTCACTTTCTACAAAATTAATTTCAAAAACTTTTTCGAAACCTCTTTTCAAACAAAACTTTAATCTCTCAAGATCAACTTCTGAGTTAAGAATCTCTTTCAACGAAATAGTCTTAGCATCAAGGTCATCTTTCAGAAATTTTTTTTCTTCATCATCAAGATTGAGATAATCGACAATTTTTTTGTGATAATCCCCGAGCAGTATTGATCCATGTTGAAGAATCACATCGTTAATTACTCTTTGAGCTGATCCAATTAACTTTTTATTCTGAAATTTAATTTCATTTCTTGCTGAACTTGAAAAACAGGGTATTGAGCGAGATGATTTGTAAAAATCTTTAAAGTCAATCTGAGCTTTTTCAAGTTCAACAGATTTCAGCCTTTCATCATAGAGATGTAAACCCTCAAGCAATGCAAAATTGATACTATAATAAATTTCGTATGGAGAAAACATTTCAAGAGGAGTTGTAACTGAATAAGTTAATTCATCAGAATGTAAGATAGCTCTGCCGCCTGTTGGCCGTCTAACTATATCTATTGAATCTCTTGCACATAATTCTTCGTTAATTGTTTCAATTTTTTGGTGATATCCAAGTGAGATTGCAAATGGTTCCCACTGGTAAAAACGTAAAAATGAAAAACCCTCTTCTCTAACTTTATCCACGAGCCTTAGATCAAAATCCATATTAAAATTTCCGGAGTGCTTTCCGGTATCCAATATAAACCAATCTTTCATTTGCTTATTCCGCGTCGACTCTTGTCAATAAATTCAAGCAGATTTTTAACTTCAGTAGTTTGTTTAACTTCGTTTTTAATTTTTTCGACAGCTTGGGTTGTGTTGAAAAAAGGACTGTAAAGAATTGTATAAGCCTCTTTAAGTGAATTTATTGCATCAGATGAAAAACCTCGTCGTCTTAAGCCAATTATATTCAAACCTTCATAATGAATTGGATTTCCACTGAACAAAGTATAAGGTGGAATATCTTTAACTATTTTTGAACAAGCTCCAATCATAGAATGCTGACCAATACTTGTAAATTGATGAACTCCGGTAAGTCCACCAATTATAACATAATCTTCAACATGAACATGACCTGCAAGTTCAACTGAATTTGCCAGAATACAATTATTACCAACCACACAATCGTGAGCAATATGAACATAAGCCATCAGAAGGCAATTATTTCCAATAACAGTTTTCTTTGTCGCCGAAGTTGCTCGGCTAATTGTAACTGCTTCTCTAATTGTATTGTTATCGCCGATGAAAACTTCTGTATATTCATTATTAAATTTTAAATCTTGCGGAACTGCAGCGATTACTGCACCTGGGAAAATTTTATTGTTTTTTCCAATTCTTGCTCCGTTATAAATCACAACATGACTAAGAAGTTTAGTTCCGCTATCAATTTTAACATCTCCTTCGACAATGCAGAAGGGACCAATTACGACATCATCTGCGATTTGCGCTTCACTTGAAACAATAGAGGTAGGATGAATTTCAGGCATAGGATTTTTATTTCTGTGATTTTTGACTTTCTTCTTTTGGAACAACTGCAGCCATAAATTCAGCTTCTGCTGCAAGATTTCCGTCTACAATTGCACGACCTTTCATTGTAAAAGTTTTGCTTCTTGAATTAACAAGTTCAACTTCAAGAATCAATTGATCACCCGGAACTACAGGTTTTCTAAATTTTGCATTATTAATAGCCATAAAGTAAACCAAGCTATTTTCAAAATCAGGAATTGAATTTAAAAGTAATATTCCACTTGTTTGAGCTAGTGCTTCAATGATCAGTACACCCGGCATTACCATTTGTCCAGGAAAGTGTCCCTGAAAATATGGTTCGTTAATGGTTACATTTTTAATTCCAACAACTTTCTCGCCCATTTTCAATTCAACGATTTTATCGACAAGAACAAAAGGATAACGATGGGGAAGAATTCGCAGGATTGCGTTTGCATCAAAAACAACACCTTCCTTTTTGATGAACTGATATTTCTTTTCAAGTTTTTTCTGTTGATATAGTTTTCTTATCATTCGAGCAAATTCAACATTTGCTCTGTGACCTGGACGAGCCGCTAAAATTTGAGCTTTGAGCGGGACACCAATCAATGCAAGATCGCCAATTAAATCAAGAACTTTGTGTCGTGCTGGTTCATTTTTAAATCGAAGTGTTTCATTATTTAAAATTCCATTTTCACCGATAAACAATGGGTGTTGTATATTTAACTTTTGCGCTAAATTTTTTAATTCATCTTCACTCAGCTTTCTATCAACAATAACAACAGCGTTATCAATATCTCCGCCTTTAATTAGATTTTGATTAACAAGTTGTTCAACTTCGCTTAAGAAACAAAATGTTCGAGCAGTTGAATATTCAGTAATGAATTCTTTTTCAAGAGAAAACAAACTTGAGTGTTGACTTCCAAGAGCGGGATTGTTGTAATCAATCATTATAGTTATTCTAAAATCATCAAGCGGAAGAGCAACTATATCAATTCCCTTCTCTTCATCATGATACATTACAGTCTGATCAATTACTAAATAATCTTTTGGAGCTTCCTGTTCGACAATTCCGGCTTCAAGGAGAGCATCGACATATAGTTTTGCACTTCCGTCACCAATTGGTGGTTCAATTCCATCGAGTTCAATTTTCAAATTGTCAATCTTCAATCCATAAACAGCAGCTAAAACATGCTCAACAGTGTGAACCTTTGCCTCACCCACTGCAATTGTAGTCCCTCGTGAAACATCAATAACATTTTCAACTATTGCAGGAATCTCAGGATTACCACCAAGATCAACTCGAATAAATCTTATACCGTAATTCTCTGGTGCTGGTTTAAATGTCATTGTACATTCAGTGCCGGTATGAATTCCAATTCCTGAAACTGTTACGGGTTTGGCAATAGTTCTCTGTTGTTCAACCATAAAGATACTCCTATTTTTTTTCTTTTAATCTTTGTTCAAGCTCATCAATTTTTTTATTTAGTTCAAATAATTTTTCTCTCAGCTCTGGAAGATTTCTAATTAGTGCGTTTAGTTTAAATGCTTCTCTAACTTCCATTGCTGGATAACCAAAATAAACTTTTCCTTTTTTCAAATTATGAGACACACCAGATTGAGCCATTACAACAACATCATCTTCAACTTCAATATGATCAGCAAAACCTACCTGACCTGCAATGACTACATTGTTTCCAACTTTGGTACTTCCGGCAAATCCAGTTTGACCCGATATCGCACAATTTTCACCGATAACCACATTGTGAGCAATCTGGACAAGGTTATCTATCTTTGTCCCTTTTTTAATTCTTGTCTCTCCAATTGTTGCTCGATCAATGCAGGTGTTTGCACCAATTTCCACATCGTCTTCAAGTACAACAATTCCAATCTGTGGAATTTTCTTATAGGTTTTATCTTGTTTTTTATAATAACCAAATCCATCGCTCCCAATTACGGCACCAGCATGAATAATATTTCGTTTTCCAATTTTACATCTTTCTCTAATAGTTACATTTGAATAAATAATTGTATCGTCACCAATTTCTACATCATTAAGAATTGAGACATTTGAGTAAATCATTACATTATTACCAATTTTACAATTCTTTCCAATTGAAACATTCTCTCCGCATCTGAAATTTTCTCCAAATGAAAAATTCACATCCTCAGCCTTTTTATCAAATAAAGGTGGGAGTTCAATTTCGGGAATGAAAAACTTTTCAATTACCTGTATGAATGCGAAATATGGGTCCGCGACTTTAATTAAAGTGAGAGCTGGAAAGTTTTTGGTGAAGTCTTTTTTTACAAGAATAGCAAAAGAAGAAGCAGGAGTTAAAAACTTTACATATTTATCTTGATATAAAAATGTGAGATCATTTTCGCCTGCTTCTTCTATTTTTGCAACATTTTTAATTATTTTATTTTTATTTCCAATAACTTCACCATCAACCAGCGAAGCAATATCTTCAACTTTAATAATCATAAAATTACTTTAATGCTTGTAGAACTTTGTTTGTTAGATCATATTTTTCATTTGCGTAAAGTAGGAGAATTTCTCCACTCTTATCGAAAACGAAATCGTATCCTTCATCTTTTGCAATTTTTTCGAGAGCATTAAAAATTTTATTCTGAATTGGTTTCATAAACTCTTCTTGTTTCTGGAAGAGTTCACCATTTTGTCCGAATTTTTGCTCACGGAATTGGATAATTCTGTTTTCAAGATCGACAAGTTCTTTTTCTTTTTCAGCTCTTGTTTGATCGCTCATAATTAATTTATCGCGATCATATGCATCATACTTTTGCTTCCATTCTGATTCAAGTTTGCGGAGTTCTGTCTGCCATTCCTGAACTAAATTATCCAGCTTTCTTTGTGCATCCTGAGCTTCTGGAAGCTCTTTCATTATTGCCTCAGAATTTATGTAACCGATTTTAACCTGAGCAAAAATCGGAAATACAAAAAGCAATGCGGAGAGAATGATTAGCTTTTTCATAAAAGCCCCTTGTTTATTTTACTTTCCCGCGTCTTAATTGATCTAGAACTTTGAAAGTTAAATCGTAAGATGGATCTGAATAAAGAACAACTACATCTCCAGCTTTATCAAACACAATAGTTACTTTTTCTTCTTTAGCAACTTTTTCAATTGCTTTGATGATGTTTTGCTTGATTGGATTAAGCAATTCATCTTGCTTTTGTGCAAATTCACCTTGTTGTCCAAATTTTGCTTGTCGGAAATTATAAATTTCCTGTTCAAGTTTCATTATCTCTTGTTGCTCTTTAAGTTTTACTTCTTCGCTCATCAAAGCTTCTTGCTTACGATAGTTGTCGATTCTGTCTTGATATTGCATAGAGAGACTATCGAGCTGCGATTGCCATTTCTTAACTATTTCATTTAATTGGTCTTGAGCTTTTTTGTATTCAGGAAGCTGACTTAAAATTATTTCTGAGTCTACAACACCAATTTTTACTTGTGGTTGTTGTGCTAATAATAATGTGGATGCAAGAAATATGAATGGTAAAATTAATTTAAACGTTTTCACTTCTAACCTCTTAATTTGTTATTGTTTTTACATTCCTCTTCCGAATTGAAAATGGAAGATCCATTGCGGATCGTAACCACTAACAGATTTTCTATCGAATCCATAACCAAAATCGAATCCAATCATACCTATAGGATTTATCAGAACACGAGCACCGAAACCGACACTTCTTTTTAAGTCAAATATATTAACATCTTTCATATCTCTCCAGACATTTCCTGCTTCAGCAAAAGCGAGAACATATAAAGGCATTGGCTGGAGAGTGACTGCTAATCTTAATTCAAAAGTATTTCGAGAAAATATCTTTCCACCAATTACATTTCCATTAACATTCTTCGGACCAATTGATCGATCATCATAACCTCGCAAGGGTTCTGTCGCAATAATCAAACCGCTTCCACCCATATAATAATATTCAAAAGGTTGAATTGGTGTATTGGGCACAAGTTCATAGATAAATCCATAATAATTTCCTAAGAACAAAGTAATCTTATTTGAACCAAATAATCTTCGATAAACTTCGAGATTAATATCTGTTTTTAAGTAATCAACATCACCAGGCAAAAAAGGTCCACCAGATAAATCGAAATCAATCCCAAGATTACTTCCAGTGCTCGGAAAGATTGGATTATCAATATCTTTTCTTCCAAATCCAAAAGTTAAAGAGTATTGTTTATACATTCCTTCACGATAGTAACCACCACCACCTTTCACATCATTCATATAATATCTGAAACTTCCATTAACCATAAAGTAATCATCGGGCCAGGAAAGTCTTCTACCAACTCTGATGCTTCCACCGTATTGTCTTAATTCATAAATGTAAATCTGCCTTGTATCAAAAACATCAAAACCGATTGATGTGGGCGTATCCATAAACCAGGGTTCAGTGAATCCGAGCTGGAAAGTTCTGTAATAATTTCCAATTCCAAATTGCCAGTTGAAATTTAAGACCTGTCCACCGCCAAGAGTAAATGGATGTGCGAGAGAGAAGTTTGTTAATGTGATACCAACTGCACCACTAAATCCCCAACTTCCACTATATCCTACCGAAGCATTTAAATAATCACTTGATTTTTCTTCAACTTTGTATGTTATATCTACAGTTGAATCTGATGTTGGGAAATAATCAAGACCCTCTTGATAAAGTTTTTCTGGATTAAAGTATTGAAGATTTGCAAGTTGCTGAAGACTTCTCAAAAGCAAAGCTCGATTGAAATAATCACCGGGTCGAGTAAACAATTCACGACGAATTACTTTATCCATTGTTTTATCGTTCCCTTTGATTTCGACATATCCAATCTTGAATTGATTTCGTTCAGCAATTTTAATAATGATATCGAGCGAATCTTCTGCAACCTTTATCTCTTCGGTTTTAAGTGAAAATCCTAGATAACCATTATCAAAGTAAAGTGAAGAAACATCTGACTGTTGTTCGTTCTGCCTTAAATTCCTTTCAAATTTTTCGTAATCGAAAACATCGCCTTTTTCGAATCCTAATCGTTTATTCAAAACATCTGTTGGAAAGACTGTATTCCCTACCCACTGGATGTTTCTAATTTTGTATTGAGGACCTTCATAAAGGTAAATGTCTAAAAAGAGATTTTTCTTACTTTCATCCAAATAGATTGAATCTTTTAGAATTGTTGCGTCAATGTAACCATTCTTTTTATAAAATTTTATTAATGCTTCTTTATCTTTTTCAAAGTTTTTCTTATCGAATTTTTCTTTCTTCCAGAATCGCCACCATCTCTTTTCAACTGTTTCATCAAATTCTCTGATTAATTTACTTTTAGAGAAATTTTTATTCCCATAAAAATTAATCTGTTTTACAAGAATTACATTACCTTCATCAATTTTAATTTTCAATAAAACTCTATTTTGAATTCTTCTAATTGTTTCTGCATCTGGTTTGTCGCTAAGATTTATTTCGGTTGTGTAAGTGTCTTCTGGATCATATTTATTAACCCAGTGAATGAGGAGTTTCTTCTTTGTTGTATCAACTTTTGAAAATTCAAGAAGTGTTGTTGTAACTTCTGCATTGAGCATCCCTTTATCTTCATAAAGACGCAAGATGCTTCTTTTTAACTTACTTATATCTTGAGGTTTTAATGTTTGACCTCTTATTAATGTAACCTCCTTCTTAAGATCTTTTTCACCAATCTCGTCATTCCCAACAAACACAAAATCTTCAAGTCGTGGAAATTCTTGTACTTTTATTAAGATATAAATACCATCACCAATTTGTCGTTCTTTAATTAATTGAACATCGGAAAAAATATTTAAGGCAAGAATTCTTTTTATTGCATTGATGGTTGCATCACCTGGAACTTGAATTACATCACCAATTTTGAGTCCACTCGATGCAATAATCACAGTTGGATCAGCCGTTACATTTCCTTCAACTGAAAGTCCAAGAATTTTATAGGTTGGTAAACCTTGTTGAGCAAAAGCTTTGCTGGACAAGAAAAAGCTTATAATTATGATAAAAAAGATTTGAATATTATTTCCTTTGTTTGAGAAGAAGAGCATTTTTTCCATATCCTTTTACCTGTTCGCTGACCAAACCGAATTTTCTTTCTCTTTTTTGATAATCTTCAATTGCTTTATAAAGTTCATTTCTTCTGAAATCGGGCCAGAGAGTTTCTGTAACATAGAGTTCTGTATAAGCAATTTCCCATAACAAGAAATTACTAACTCTCATTTCGCCACTTGTTCTGATAAGTAAATCCGGTTCAGGGAATTCAGCAGTTGAAAGAAATTTTTTGAAAGTTTCTTCATTGATTTCTGATTTTTTAATTTTTTTATTTGCCACACTATCAGCAATTTTTCTTGTTGCTTGAAGTATATCCCATCTTCCTGAGTAACTAAGAGCTAAAATTAAATTCAATCTGGTATTGTTTTCAGTTTTTTTAATTGCTTCTTTCAATTGTTTTTGAACTGCCTCGGGTAAACTTTCAAAATCACCAATCATTCTTAGGCGAATATTGTTTTTGTGAAGTTCATCTGTTTCAGTTTTCAAAGTTTTTAGAAGTAATTTCATTAAGGTTGAAACTTCTTCTTTTGGTCGCCTCCAGTTTTCAGTAGAGAAAGCATAAAGAGTTAAATATTCAATTCCAAGTTGAGCGCAGGCTTCAACAACATCCCTAACAGATTTTACACCTTCTGAGTGACCTGCAACACGAGGCAAACCTCTTTTCTTTGCCCATCTGCCATTACCATCCATTATAATGGCGATATGTCTTGGTAAATTTCCTTTATTTTTAAGCTTTTCCTGAAGTTTTTGGTCCTCAGTCGATTGCACTCTCTTTAACCACTTTCATTTAATTTATTAAAGCAAAACAATTTACTAAGATTAAAATGAAAAAAAAATAAGAATGAGAATATTCAAAATAGAATCAGTTTTATCGATTTTAATAAAAAGATTAGAAAATGTTTCAGAAATGTTAAAGATAATTTTATTTTGTTATTAGTAAAATCTTTGTAAGAGTCGTGTATGTTTTTTTATTGAAAGAAAAAACTATTTCATAATTATGCGTTATTATTTCTTGATTGAAGAAATCATCAATTTTTTTGAATATATAACTAAAATCTCTTTTTAATTCCCAACTTCTTTCTGGATTACTCTTATCAAATAAAACAATGTAAAGCCTATTATCGGATCCGAATCTTTTTATTACTAATTAAAATTCCATAACGAATTTTTTATATTTGTCAAAACCACAAATAAAATTGGAGATTTAAAAATGACAATAGATGAGATTGTAAAACTTTTGGGCAATGAAGCAGACTATCTTTTAAAGCATGAATGTAAAACCGTTACAAAAGAAATGCTTCATCTTCCAGGACCTGACTTTGTAGATAGAATTTTTATTCCTTCTGATAGAAATCCACAGGTTCTGAGAAATCTTCAACTCTTATTTAATACAGGTCGATTGGCTGGAACGGGTTATCTTTCAATTCTTCCAGTGGATCAAGGGATTGAACACTCAGCTGGCGCCTCATTTGCACCAAATCCAATCTATTTCGATCCAGAAAATATTGTAAAACTTGCAATTGAAGGCGGTTGCAATGCTGTTGCATCAACTCTTGGAGTTTTAGGCTCAGTTGCAAGAAAATATGCTCACAAAATTCCTTTCATACTTAAAATAAATCACAATGAATTTTTAAGCTATCCAAACACTTACGATCAAATTCTTTTTGCTTCTGTTAAACAAGCTTTTGATCTGGGCGCTGTTGCAGTAGGTGCAACAATTTACTATGGTTCAGCTGAATCAAAAAGACAAATTCAAGAAATTTCTCAAGCATTTCAGTATGCACATGAACTTGGAATGGTCACAATTCTCTGGTGTTATTTAAGGAATTCTGCATTCAAAGTTGGTGATAAAGATTATCATGTTGCAGCTGACTTAACTGGCCAGGCAAACCACTTAGGTGCAACAATTGAAGCAGATATTATTAAGCAAAAATTACCTGAAACAAACGGCGGTTATAACGCACTGAAATTTGGAAAGACACACAAAAAAGTTTACGAGCAACTCACAAGCGATCATCCAATTGATTTGACAAGATATCAAGTTGTGAACAATTATATGGGTCGGATTGGATTAATCAATTCCGGTGGTCCTTCCGGAGAAAATGATTTTGCTGAAGCGGTTAGAACTGCTGTTATAAACAAGAGAGCCGGTGGAATGGGATTGATCTCTGGTCGTAAAGCTTTCCAGAAACCAATGAATGAAGGTGTGAAATTACTCAATGCAATTCAGGATGTTTATCTCTGTAAAGAAGTAACTGTTGCATAAAAAATGAATTCATCAAGTTTAAACGCCAGTTTCAATTGCTGAGACTGGCGTTTTTTATTTTAAATTCTCAAATCAAATCAATTAATGAAATTTTTATCTAAAAATAGTTTTGAGCAGTAGATTGTTAGTTTGATTTCGATTTCTATTTTCATAAAGTAAATTTTTCTTTTTTGCATATTCGTGAAATTTACTTCCCTTTGTTTTTTCTTTTATACAAATATTATCTTGAACTTAAAATTAGTGAGTTTATTATGGTAAAAAAGATTGATCACATTGGAATTGCTGTAAAAAATTTAGATCAAGCAATTAAAACATTTGAAAAACTTCTTAGAACGAACTGTTACAAACTAGAAATGGTCGAAGATCAAAAAGTGAATACTGCATTTCTAAAAGTCGGTGAAACAAAAATTGAATTGCTCGAAGCAACATCTCCAGAAAGTCCTATTGCAAAATTTATTGAAAAGCGAGGAGAAGGAATTCATCACATTGCTTTTGAAGTTGAAAATCTTCAAACTAAACTAAAAGAGCTCAAAGAATTAGATTTTCAACTGATAGATGAAAATCCAAGACTTGGCGCAGAAAAATTTTTAATCGCTTTTGTTCATCCAAAATCTGTAAATGGGGTTCTAACAGAATTCTGTCAAAATCAAAATGAAAACAAAACTCAGGAATAACTTTAAAATGAAAAGACTTTCTCTCTTAATTTTAATACTAACATTTGATCTATTTGCACAAAATGTAGACATCGAAAGCTATTATTTAAAAAATGGGATGAAAGTAATTCTTTCACCAAACAAAGAAGTTCCAAATATTTGCTTCCGAATATTTTTTAAGATAGGTGGTAAATACGAATCACCCGGCACAACAGGCATTTCACACCTTTTTGAACATATGATGTTCAATGGTTCTAAAAAATTTAAGCCGGGAATGTTCGATAAAATCTTAGAAGAGAACGGTGGTTATTCGAACGGAAGCACCTGGAATGATTTTACAAATTATTGGGAAGAATTTAATTCGGATAAACTCGCTCTTATCTTAGAAATGGAAGCTGATAGAATGACTGCATTAAAATTAGATAATGAAAATCTTGAACAGGAAAGATACATTGTTATGGAAGAAAGAAGATTAAGCGTCGACAACAATCCCCAGCAAAAAATGGAAGAAGAACTTTATGCAAACGCATTTGTTTCTCATCTTTATCGTCAACCTGTTATCGGCTGGATGAATGATTTGGAAAAAATCACTCTCGATGATTGTAAGTATTTTTACAAAACTTATTATTCGCCAAACAATTCAGTTTTAATCCTAACCGGCGATTTCAATAAAGTTCAAGCTAAAAGATTAATCTCAAAATATTTTGAGAAAATCCAGAAAGCCAATATTCCACAACAAAAAAGAATTATTGAACCAGAACAAAATGGAGAAAAAGTAATTTCACTTATTCAAGAAGTCGAACTTCCTTCTTTAATGATTGGTTACAAATCTTGCTCGATTAACGATAGCGATTTTTATGCAATGGATTTGCTTGCTAATATCTTAAGTAAAGGATTAAGCTCAAGATTTAATAAAATTTTAAGTGAAGAAAAAAAATTAATAACTGAAGCCTATGCCTCGCAGGACCAAATGGAGGATCCGGGACTCTTCAAAATTTATGCTCAAGCAAGAGGAGATAAAGAATTTGAAAAACTTCTGCCGGAGATTGAAAAAATCTTAGAAGATATTAAAACAAAAGGTGTGACTTCGAACGAAATCGAAAAAGCAAAAAATTCAAAAGTCCTTGAATACTTCGATTTCTTCAAAACGAACGAATCTCTTTCATTTGCTCTTGGATATTTTGAAACTTTAACTGGAGATTATAATAATCTTTTTAAAGTCATAGATAAGTATGCAAAGGTAACTTCAGAGGATATTCAAAATGTCGCTCAGAAGTATTTTGCAAGTAATTCTAAAACAATCATTATCTCAAAACCAAAAAGTGATAAGCAATGAAAAAAATACTTTTAATATTGATTTTATTTTACTTTTCCATACTTAACGCTCAAAACATTTCTGATTTTGAATTAAAAACTCTTGATAACGGATTAAAATATATTGTCATTCAAAACAAAAAACTTCCGCTTGTACAAGTAAGGATAATTTTCAATGGTGGTGCAAGTTTGGATCCGCAAAAGCATCAAGGTTTGACTTATCTTACTGGTCAGCTTTTATTAAAAGGAACAATTAAAAGAACCGCTCAACAGATAGCAGAAGAGTTTGAATTCTTGGGATCAACAATAAATATCTCAACCAATTTTGATTACACTCTTATCTCTACTGAATTCTTAAAATACAACTTTCAAGATGGTATGAATATTTTAGCAGAGATTATTACATCACCAGCACTCGATTCGAGAGAGATTGATAAAGAAAAAGAAAAATTAATTTCTGATTTAAAATCTTCACTCGAAAATCCAACTTATGTAGCTAATCAATTTTTTAACAAATTACTTTTTGAAGGACATCCATATTCACAATCAATTCAAGGAACGATTAAAAAAATAAACGATATTTCTGCCCGACAAGTTCGTAATCATTATAAAACTTATTTTATTCCGAACGAAACAACAATAATTCTATATGGAGATGTTGAAACTACGGATGCTGAAAAACTAATTAAAAATTTATTTTTAAGCTGGCAAAAAGGTCAAGAAATAAAATTAAGTCAAAAACCAATTCAAAAAATCTCTGGTCTTAAATTAATTTTAGTCGATAAACCAGGATTAACACAGGCACAAATTTGTGTTGGAAATATTGGAATCAATCAGAACAATCCCGATGAAATTCCAATATCAATTGTGAATACAATTTTAGGTGATGGATTTACATCCCGCCTTGTTGAAGAAATTAGAGTAAAGAGAAGCTTAACCTACGGTGCAAGAAGTTCATTTCAAGCTTATAAACAGAGTGGAAAATTTCTTATTTCAACATTTACAAAAAATCAAACGGTGGGCGAAGTTATTCAAATCATTCTGGACGAACTAAAAAAACTAAAATCAACTGGTGTAAGCAATTGGGAAATTAATAAAGCAAAAAATTATTTAATTGGAGAACCCTCACGTAATTTACAATCTCCCGAAAAATTTGTTGATTATGTAGTTCAAAATATATTCTATCAAAAAGATAAAGAACTAATCTTGAAATTTGCCGATAAAATTAAAAACACATCACGAGAAGAAATTCAAAAAGCTATAAATGAATATTTCCCTGAGAGAAATGTTTTAGTTGTTGTAGTCGGTGATGCAAAAGAGATAAAAACACAACTGGAAAAATTTGGAAAAGTTCAGGAAATTAGTTACGAAAATTTAGTGGAGTGAGCAATGAAAATAATTTTATTTACTCTCATAATTACTTTTTCCGTTCTTCATTCACAGAATGCACAACAATATTTACCAATCGAAATTGGAAATGTGTGGGTTAATAATGTTTATGTTTTAGATTCACTTGGCAATCCAATTGGCGAACCAGCTATTCTAATTGATTCATCTGTGGCTTATCAAAATTTTTTAGGTAAGCCAACACTCTTTATAGTTTCTCGACCAGCTGGTTTAGAGTTTGGGGACACAAATTGGATTTCTGCTTCAAATCAAAGTATTTTTATTCATCAAAGAGATCTGGAGATAGATACTTTTGTAACATTAAAACTTCCTGATTGGTTTGAGTATTACAGATTTGGTACTTCGCTCGGAAGTTTTTATCAGATTTATAAATTTGATACAACTTTAACAATTCCACAACTTGGAACTCTTCCGTTAAGATTTCTGGTAAGAGGAGCAAGACTTGGTTTAGATACCATCACAGTGCCTGCAGGATTTTTTAATGCAATAAAGTTTAGAATAGAAATTAAAATTCAATATCTGGTTTCACTACCTCCGCCACTTCCACCTTTGGCAATCGATATTGTCACAATTCCATTTAACGATTGGCTTGCTCAAGGAAGATACATTATTAAATCAATTCAAGAACCTTTTTCAATTGATACATTAAATCTTTTTATTCCAGGCTCAATGCGAGAGCTTGTAGAATTTAAAACAGCTACTTCAGTTAAAAACGAAAATCAAACAATCGAAAATTTTGAACTTTATCAAAATTATCCCAATCCTTTTAACAGCTCAACCATCATTCAATTCAGGTTGAACAAAAAAGAAGAAGTTAATCTTAAAATTTTTGATGTGCTTGGACGAGAAGTGACATCTCTAATTGATAATGAACTCGATCAAGGATTTCACCAAATATATTTTGAAGCGAATGAATTGAATTTAAAATCAAGAATTTATTATTACACTTTGAGAACAGGTTCGGGCATTAAATCAAAAGCGATGGTTCATTTAAAATAAAAATTCCTCAAAGCTCTAAAAGAACTTTGAGGAATTTCAAAATAAATCACTCTAAGGAATTATTTCCTCTGTTTCACAATCGAAAATTTAAGAACTTTATCACCGAATTTTGTTTTTACATGAGCAAGATAGACACCATCCGCCACTTTCATTCCTTTTTCGTTTCGTAAATCCCATTCTATAAAAGGAGATGTAATTGTAATCTTGTCATTTTCTGTCAATGTTCTGATGAGATTACCTGATAAAGTGTAGATTTTAATCGTTACTTCTTCAGGGAGATTTGAAAATGTGATTACTCCGCTCTTTACAGCTCTAAAATCTTCCCATCCAAAATATGGATTTGGAAAGACATTAATTTTTTTGACGAGTTCTTTTCTTTCATTAAGAGTCAATTTATTTAATTTAGATTTTGATTTATAGTAGAAAGTATCTCTCTCAGTTATCACATAAGAAATTGGAATAGTAAGAATATCTCCGGAATTGTAAAATGAATCTACTGATGAACGTTCCAATCCAATTACAAGCAATGCATCAAACCATGGAGATTTAGCCCTATTAATTTGTTCTGTGGAGAAATTAGCTTCTACAGGTGGATCCCATCCATCAAGCTTAGCATAAACTTTAGTTCCTGTTGTTGGTAGGTATCCAACATATTCCATCTGTTTTCCATCTGGATCATAAGGCTGATTAAAGATAATGATGTATTCTTTTGTTGAGACAATATCCACTCCTGGATCCCACTCGCCATCAGGGTTACCACCTCTCAACACACTCTCAATAAAACCGCAGGCAAGTTGAATTTCTTCTTTATATCTATCATCTTTTATCCAGACCTGGAATGGAACTTCGACAAAATATTCACCTGGATATCCAACATTTGGTTGCCCCGCTGTTCTAGCTGCACTCCAAAACCTTAGTCCTAAATTATCAGATACAAATCGATAAGCTTTTTGCGTTGGTCCAAATCTAATTTCTATTCTTCTTAATTTATCAAAAGTAGTTAAATAGGACTTCTTCATTCCTAATGTTGACAGTGTTCTAATAATTTGCGATGAAATTCCTTTTACACTTTCAGGGCCAGTATAAAAGATCCCCGAAATTTCTTCCCTAAAATCCTTGAACCATTTGTTTTTCTCTGGATTATAAATTTCTTTTTTAATCTCAGGATCAATCCATTTTATCTTTGGAGATAATCCATCAATCACAACGCGCGTCGAATCAATATTATAATAAAACTTTTGTGAATCGAGTAATATCCTGTTCTTTGTTAAGTTTTTCATTCTCCAGAACATCGAATATCCATCTCCACTCCTGTCAAGGAAGAAACTCAACTGATAATCATCATCGGTCAATTGGGAATTATCAATTTCTTCAAATACTACCTCGCTTTCAGTTATGTTTGTTAACGAAGGGATAGTTTTAGCTTCAAGATTTATTGGTGCGTTAAAATCCTCACCCACTCTGAATTCATATAAATCCGACACTTTTTCCTTTAATCCAAACTTGTAAGAAGTTAGAAGATAATTTCTGGGTTTATTTTGTATTTGAACAAGATCGCTCGATGTTTTATTCAAATACAATTTTCTAAGAGAGAAATAAAGTCTCTCACCTTTGTTTAATTGTTTATTTGTAAATGGGTTTTTTGTAAGTGAAACCATTAAATAACCACTATTCGAATTTGAATACAGTTTTGGCTCAAGTTGAGTATAGTTTGAAAAAACTTGTTTTATCGAGATTCCATCATCATCTACATAGTATAATTTTTCTATATCATTTCTCACATCAAATGCAGCAATTTTTTTTGAGCGATTTGTATCAGGACCATAATAAATCTCTGGTGTTGAATGAGCCCAGAGTTCATAAGCTTCGAATTCAACATTCAGAAGTGTATCGTTTTGTGATGTAGTTAAGAAATTCTTGAATTGAAAATCATTTGCCGTTTGCCAGAAAACATCTATACGATTTTCAAAACTTCTTGCTCTTAATTCAGTTTCTGGAAGAGGAACCGTTGAAACAAAATTTAAGTTGTAAATAGATGTGTTTGTTGATGCTGCTCGTCGTGCCTGAACAATACTATTAATTGGGTCTGAACCTCTTCCAACAGCATACGCGACAATAATATCAACGGGTTTATTTTTTTCGAGAACAAACTTCCCTACATTTAAAAAGCCCCTTACATCATGAACAACATTATTTAACCAACCTTTATTTGTAACTGGATCTCCAGAAAAAACAAACATAGGATTTACCTGATTACAATTAACTCCACCAACCACCACACCATATTCAAAAGTGCAGGGGTTATACTTTTTTCCTGATGGTGTATAACCTTGTATTAAATTCCAGAAAGCATATTCGGGATATTCAGGTATGCCAGAAAATAAAGAATTAGATGAAGAGATATTTAAATTAATTGCACCTTGAATTTCTCTTATCTTATTTTCTCCAATAAATTCTTTTGCTGATGTAATTGGAGTTTCACCAGAATCAAAAATTCCATTTCCATTTGCATCAACAAAAGATACATTTGGAATGAAGGCATAAGGTCCCTGTAACAGTTGAGCCATAATGACAGGCGGGTTGTTTCCAAATTCATCATCACTCCCATCGTTGTAACAATAATTTGCTTGAAGCAAAGTATCAGTTCCTAACAAATCATCCATATAACCACCAAGATCAAAATCGTTTGCGAAAGAGAATATTACGCTGTCGAGTCTATTTACATCTGGAAATTGATTGCTTCCTTTGTAGGTAATTCTGTAGCGAATAAAGACACAATTAGCAAGTTTCGGAATTGTTTTATACGCCCACAGGGTCTGTTGTATTTCTATTCCAAGTGGTGGAACTGAAGTAAAAAAATGTCTGCTACTCGTAGGAACTCCATCATTATAAACACACCAGGCTGTAAAATCACCAATTAAATTTGGTTTATCTTCATCTGAATCCCATTTACCATTTTCATTTTTATCAACCGGGTTATAGACACCGTCATCATCGCCGTCATAAAAATCTGCACCTAACTCCACTGCTTTTTTCCATTCCTGCCAGCTTTGAGAAAAAGGTTGATCAGAACTTTGGACAATATAAATTTTCGCATCAGGGTTATTTCTATCCATTCCAACTATTCCCGGATAATAATCTTCTACTCGGTATGTTGTTTGAACACCATTTATCCAAAGCCTCTCATATGGTGTACCTGGATAAATGTAACCACCAAGGAAAAATCCACCTGAAAAAATTACAGTTAGAGTATCAAATTTAGCACTATATGAATATGGGGGTATGCGAACATCGGCTAAAATCCCATTGTTCGTGAATGGCAATTCAAATCTATCGAGCTTTAGGTGATAAGCATCTGTCTGATAATAGTTCGTTTTCAATACTTTTTCTTTTTCACCAGTAAAACCGATGAAAAGTAGTGTGGAGAGGATAAAAAGGGATGAAAAGAATTTTTTCAATTTATTTTTAAGAAACATTTCTGATCTCCCTTATTATTTAATGACAAATTAGTATAAAAAAAAAAGTTTGTCAATATTTAACAGGCAAATAAAAGAAACATATCAATTCTAAAACATAAACTTTTATAAAATAAAAGACAGGTAAAAGCACCAAAAAAATTTTATGCATACGATAATGGCATTATTTCTTCAAAATCATTCAGCTTCATTGAAAATTATGGAAGAGCGTTTGAAAAACTTGTTTTTGTTGAATTTGTAAAATCTGGATTAAAGCCTAACGAGAATATCTTTTACTTTAAAAGCAAGAATCAAAGAGAAATTGATTTTTAATTAAAGATAAATTGAAAATTACTAAGTTGATCCAGGTAGTTTACGACATTTCAAATCAAGCTACTTTTGAAAGAGAGATAAAAGGACTGGTTGACGGCTCGAAAGAAACTAGTTGTGATGAACTCTTAATTATTTCCTGGTATACTGAAGGAACAGAAAAATACAATGGTAAAGAAATAAAAATAATCCCTTTCTGGAATTTCCTTTTAGAAACATATAATATTAGCGAATAACTCCTTTCTATTTACTTTAAATAAATCATTTTTATTGTCTGGACTTTATTATCAACCTCAAGACGGCAAATAAGAAGACCAGACGAAAATGAATTTTGTTTAATCGACTCAACATCAAAAACTACAGAATGATATCCACTGGATTGATATTCATCAACAGGAGTTGATAACTCTCTTCCAAGTAAATCGTAAATTTTGAGTGAAACTTTTTGTGGTGAGGTTAATTTTTCTGAAATGTAATAATCAATTTTTGTTTTTGAATTAAATGGATTTGGATAATTTTGATAGAGCTTAAAATCTTTGACATTAACTTCAGGCTTTTCTTTTTCAACACTGGTAATGAGTTGATAGTCCATCCATAACAATCTACCCGTCAACCAATTTTTCAAGTAATTAATCTCATCTTCATAAGTTTGACCGACATAGTAATTGGGCCACACATATTGACCTATCACGGGCCATTTCTGAAAATTTCTTTGTCTCGATTCTTCAAGTAACTGAACAAGTGAATCAATCGTTGAATTTATTTTTTGATTTGTCCAGACAGAATTTCTAAGTTCAATCCATCTTTGACTGAATTTATTTCGGAAACTTTGATCAGAAAAAATTTTTTTCCACCAGAATGGGATAAAGAAATTTTCCCAGCTCGGAATGTTTGAGTATTCCGAGACATATTCAAGATACCAGCCGCTTGAGTTGAAGGCTTGATAGTAATCACAATTTCCGAATGCAAGGTTGAAATCCCAGACTGGACCGGCAAATAATTTTGGATTACGGCTGTCTCTATCTTTATAAAAGAAAGTACTCAATCGATATGCATCAATGTTTTTTACAAGTTCATTTAGAAGTATGTAATCAACAAAAGAATTTACATCAATATATTTTAGATAGCCTAGAATTGAATCGGCGTAATAGGGACCAAACATTGCCGATTCAAAAGCATAAATCCAGGCTTTGATATAATTTTTCTGAGCTTCAACTATATCTTCTGGTTTCGGATAATGATATTGATAAAAGATTCTTGCACTTAATTGTGGAAATGGACGAAAATTTGAATACCATCCATCGTTATTTTCACCATCGAGTTTATCAATTTTTATGATATAACCACCAGTGAGTGCATCGCCGGATGTATCAGCAGGATTCAATTTTCTAATGTTGACTCGATTTGCATCTCTTTTAATTTTTTCGAGAAGAACATAAACACCTTTATAATCTCCATTAATAACAAGTTCAAAAAATCCTGAACGAGAAGCATATCTTCCCATATCTCGAGCAAGTTTATATGCAAGCACATCCCGAATTAATGTTTTATCGTTGTAAGGACCATAGAAAACCCAATCAGCTTCTGAAGGTAATCCAAGTAATGAAACCGATTTATCATTTCCCAGTGAATCTCTTGTTTCAACTGCAAAACTCTTTTTGGGAAACATCAACGAACTTGAGCCACGCAGTTCAATCCCAATCCATCCATCGTAATGATTGAAAGGATCAGTAATGTAATTTCTTACTCCTTCACCATTAAAGATAACTCCCATTCTTGCCTGTATTTTGTATTCATTTGGAATTTCCTGACCAAAAGTATTAATGATCACAATAGGCAAATTAGAGGAAGTGAAATTTACATTCTGTGCATTTATAGAAATTAAATCAAGTAATATGAGAAGCAAAAAGTTTTGAATTAAATTTTTCATCACTTTAAAATCATCATTTTTCTGATTAATGTTTTTTTGTCTGTCTCAAGTCTTATGAAATATGTTCCACTCGATAAATTTTGAGCATCGAATTCCTCTACATAAGTTCCCGGTGATTTTAATTCATCAATGATAGTACAGGTTTCATTGCCGAGCAAATCATACACCTTTAGTTTAACATTCGTTAATTCAGGAGTTGAATAAGTAATTACAGTTCTGGAATTAAATGGATTGGGATAGTTTTGCTTCAAATCAAAATCTTTTGGAATTAAACTCTCTTTTTCAACATCAGTAGAAATTAATTCGAACTCAAAGTGACTGAGATTAAATCCGCCGTTAAAAAATCTTGCTTCAAGTTGATGAATTCCCTGTGGAAGATAAACATTGTCTAATTCAACAAATTGCCAGTTTTGCCAGCCATTTGTGTTTGGGACGTTGATTAATCCACTGCCAAGAATAATTCCATCCAATCTTAAAAGGATTTGTCCGCCCGAATTCATTGAAGCTACATTTATTTTAATTTTATAGTTACCACTTTGCGTCACTTTGCAAGTATATCTCAACCATTCACCGTTTTGAATCCAGCCAACATTATAGCCATTCGAACCGAAGTCAAAACAAATTTCAATATCAACCCCATCATTTCTAAATTTGCCGCCAGAGTTCCATATTCCACCGCCGACATTTTGATAATCAACATCATAATAAGCGTAATTTAATTTTCCTAGATCGAACTCGGTTGCATAGATGGTGCCTGGAATTAAATTTTCGTTAAATGGAATTGTTTGATTATTGTTTGGTTGACGCATCAGAGCATCAATTACATCTTTTCTAATTTCACATAATTCAAACTTTAAATTTTCAGCTTGAAGCATTAGCGCATTAAAAGCATAGGTAGCGCTTGGTCTTGGGCCTGAACCACCCCAATAATTCAAAAGCGTTCGATAAAAAGATGTCATAACAGATGAAATTGGAGATGTGGTTGTTTCTATTTTCTTCCAGGTCCACCATGCCCAGCCAATATTATTTCGTTTCATTAATTCAACACAATCAACAAACCATTTGTTTGAATTTTCACCAGTTTCACCGAGCCATAAAGGAACATTGTATTGATTTCTGAGATCGATCAAATATTGAATGCTTCCCTGATCGTTAGAATTCCAATATTTGTGAAAACTATAAACCATATTATTATCCCAGGGTGGAGTTAAACCTGTAAAATCAGTTGCATACCAGTTCCCTTCGATAAAGATAATGTGATTTGTATCAACCGCTCTAATTGTATCAGTAATTCTAATATAAAGATCACGAAGCGGTTGATTATTTGGTGGAAGATTCCATTTCGGTTCATTCAGTAAATCGTATCCGCCAATCCATTCTCTGTCCTTATATTTTTCAGCAATCTTTCTCCAGATTTTGACAGTTAAATCTTTGTTTTGTTCACTTTGCCATAAAGAAGGATAGGCAGGATTGTAATCACTAATGTTTTCATCACTTTGACCACCTGGAGCAGCATGCATATCTAAGATTAAATAAATTTGATTTGCCTCGCACCAAGCAAGAAGTGAATCAATTATTTCAAAACCTTTGTTGAGAAATTGAGGTGGATTTGTATTTACAGCAAAAAGATTCCAGTGAAAAGGAAGACGAATTGAATTAAATCCCCAGGCTTTGATTGAATCAATATCAACCTTTCTAATAAAATTTTTTCTGTAAGTCTCATAAAAAATTTCAGTGTTAGCTTCTCCAATCAGATCAACAATTTTTTGTCTTATTTGCCATTGAGCATTTGCAAAACTGGATGTATGAAGCATATAACCTTCTTGCAGCAACCATCCACCAAGACCAATTCCTTTTAAATAAAATTCCTGACCCGTTCCATCAACAATTACTTTCCCTTTTGCTTTTAGAAATCCTACTGAATGAAGCTCGGAATGAATAAAAAAGAATAAAAGTAGAAAAGAAATAAATGAAATTTTTTTAAAGAACCTCATCACATTTCCTCTTTACTTTTTAAATAAATAAATTAATAAAGTCACCCTTCGACAGGCTCAGGGTGACAATTTGTCATCCTTTAGTAAACTCGAGATGACAATTCAAATAATGAATGACTTTTAAAATATTATTTCAAATAAAACTTTGCTTGAAGATTTCCAATTGTTACGATGAATTCACCAGGTTCAATTATTCTTTTGTTGTTTATTCCAATGAATGAAAGATGATCTTTGTTGATTTTGAATGTAACGGTTTTTGTCTCACCAGGATTTAATTCAATCTTTTCAAAACCTTTTAATTGCTTATTTGGACGACTTACCTGGCCATAAACATCTGTAATGTACATTAAAACAGATTCTTTCCCCTTCATTGAACCTTCGTTCTTAATGTCAATAGAAACAAGGATTTCGTCGTCTTCCGTCAATTCGGTTTTATTTAATCTCAAATTCGAATAAGAAAATTTTGTGTAACTCAATCCAAATCCAAAAGGAAGTAATGGATCATATTTATTTTCAGCGAAGTTTTCAATTGGTTTATAATCGTAGTGAACAATTGCGTTCGGATATTTTGGATAAGAAATTGGTAACTTACCGCTTGGATTAACATCGCCAAATAAAACATCGACAATTGCATTTCCAGCTTCCATTCCTGGAAGAAAAGCAATCAATGCACCTTTCACATCATTAAAAATTTTTGTAATCAATCTTGGCCGACCTTCGACCATCACAAGTATAACTGGTTTACCAGTGGCGATTAATTTTCTTGCATAATTCAATTGAGCTTCGGGCAAAGTCAAATCGTTTATATTGCCTGGTGTTTCACAATAAGCTGGCTCACCAAGACATAGAATTATCACATCCGATTGTCTTGCTTTTTGCAAAGCTGAATTTGTATTCAATTCTTTATCAAATGAACATCCTTCTTCAAATAAAACATTTTTCTTACCAATCTTTTCAATAATTGCTTCTAAGATTGTATTTTTTTCTTGAGGATATAAGTCTTCTTCATTTCCCTGCCAGGTGATTGTCCAACCACCGTTTAAAACTGAAAGTTTATTTGATGTTGGACCAGTTACAAAAACTTTTTTATTCTTCTTTAATGGAAGAATATTGTTTTCATTTTTTGCAAGAATGATTGATTCTCTTGCAGCATCGAGATTTACCTGAGTGTGTTCTGAACTTGCAAATTTTTCTAAATAATCTTTCTTTGGATACGGATTTTCAAATAAACCAAGTTCAAATTTTACTTTTAAGATTCTGCTTACAGCTTCGTCAATTCTCCACATTGGCACCGAACCTTCTTTAACAAGCTCTAAGAGTAGTTCATAAAAACTAAAATTGTATGGGACCATACTCATATCAACACCAGCCATAACAGCAATTTTAACTGCTTCCTTTGGTGATGAAGCAATTCTATCTCTTGTATGAAGTCGAATTATATCTTCCCAATCTGAAACAACAAAACCATCAAACTTCAATTCTCCTCGAAGCACTTCAGTTAAAAGATGATAATTTGCATGGCCAGGAATTCCATCAACTTCACTTGAATTGACCATTATTGTTTTTGCTCCGGCTTTAATTCCAGCTTCAAATGGCGGCAAAAAATATTCTCTCAAAGTTCGTTCAGACATATATGCTGGAGTTCTATCAAATCCATTGAACGGAAAACTATAGCCTACATAATGTTTCAAGCAGGTTGCGAGTTTATCTGCCCGACTGACATCATTTCCTTGTGCCCCTTTGATGTAAGCCATACCGAGTTGTTGAGCCAGATGAACATCTTCGCCAAAAGTTTCCCACAATCTTGGCCAGAGAGGTTGACGACCAAGATCCATTACGGGGTAAAAATTCCAGGGAATTCCGCTTGCTCTTGTTTCAAGTGCGGTAATTTCACCAATTCTATATGCGATATTTCTATTGAATGTTGAGGCAACAGCCAATGCTTGTGGAAATAAAGTTGCACCTTTTGTATAAGTTGCTCCATGAATTGCATCAATTCCATAAATAACTGGTATTCCAAGTCTTGTTTTCTTAGTTGCGATGTCTTGAATTTTTGTAATTATTTCTTGCCAGTAATCGATTGAATGAGCTACATCGTAAACATTTAGAATTGAACCAATATGATATTTGACAATTGCTTCTTCAAGTTTCTTTTCGTCAAGTTCATGCTTTTGTGTTTTTGTTCCTTGTTTTTTAGATACAACTTCAAGGGTGATTTGAGTCATTTGTCCAATTTTTTCTTCAATTGTCATTTTTGAGATTAATTCCTGAACTCTCTCATCAATTGATTTTGATTGTTGAGAAAAGAGTTGAGATGATATAAACAGGATTAGAATTGAAAAGGCTAAAAATATTTTTTTCATTTGAACACCCATTGTTATTTCAGTTTAGTAACAACATTTTTTTGGTCTGATGTGAATTGCTGTTTTGCAAAACATAAAGGTAAACACCCGATGAAGAAGTAAAATTTTTGATTTCATCAAAATTTAAATTTAGCGAGTAGCTCCCTTCTGTTAGATAGCCCAGTTCTTTTTTGATAATTTGTTTTCCAAGAATGTTGTAAAGTTTGAATGAATAATGATCCGGTTTGTAAATGTTATAAGAGATCGTTGTGATCCCATTAAAAGGATTTGGAAAGTTTTGATAAAGTTTAAAATTTTTTTCAGGTATAAAATTTCGATCATCAACGCCAAGTGAAACCAGATCAATTACGATTCCATTTATCATTGAATTATCTCTGTGCGTTACAAAATAAATATCCAGATAACCATCGTTGATTTGAACATTATTAATTTCTTTAACATATGCAGTATTTCTTCCAACTGAAGCATAAATATCAAAATTCTGAAGAACACGCTGTTGTTCAACCCAAACATCGAAAACTCGTTTACCAGCTTGATTATGATAATTTTCTGCAAACATTAACTTAACATTATAAACTCCGTTTGGGAGACGAACTTTATAGGTAGTCATTCCCCATTTTTCGGATTGATATATTTCATCTTCATCTGTGTTGTTAATGCTAAATGAGTAAGATGAATTTCCACCATCAATTGAACCGTAATCAGAAGTTAATGACCAGGTTTGTTCGGGCAAATAACCGAGTGCAGCAGGTCCACCGCAATTTATCTTCAATGGAAAATTAAATTGAGTTTGTGTAACGATAGATACTGCTTTAGGACTCATTGTATTTGCGGGATTCCAATCATCTTTTACATTCATTACAACCAAAGTTTTTGGAGAAACAAAATCCCAGCCTGAAACCGTAAGCTCAACTGTTTTTTTATCTGAAAGCAATTTTGCTGAATCGATTGTTACTCCATAAATGATATAATTAGATTTATTTTGACTTGAAATTTCATCAAGTTCCTCTGAAAAGTTCACAAAAATTTTTCCATTATGAACTTTAGCAGATAATAAGACTGGACCTTTGACATCGATGTATCCAATATTTGTGCTGTTTGTCAGGCATAAAATTAAATAACCATCTTTGATAACAGCATTTTCTGGAATGAAATCGCAGCCATTCCCAACCCAGGTATGAGTAGCTTTATCCCATCTTGATGTATTCCAGTATTCAAAATCATCGGACCAAGAAAAAGTGAAGTTGTTTCCTGTTCCGTAATTACCAGAACCTGGTGTATAAAGATAATATTTTACCCAGTCGTAATAGGCAAAAGCCGGAAGTGCATCAGGGTTAAATTGACCGGCCCAATTTGTGGCTTCTGGATTCCATATATTCATCATCAATTTTTGAGGTTTGTTTAATGTCGGGATATGATCGCCAGTTTGACGATAAACTTCAACATCATCAACAAACCAGGCGACATAAGTTGGTGTCCATTCAAAAGCGTAAGTATGAAAATCTTCATGAGGTGAGAAAGGTAAAGGATAATGACTTACATGATTTGTCTGACCCGAAGTAATTGTATTGAATTGAATATCATTAGGATATCGACCAAGAATTTCAATATCAATTTCATTCCAGTTTTCAATACCACCCGAAAATTCATGATAAGTAAAGAAAGAAGAAAGCATTCCTTCACGATATGCAGATTTCATGCGGACTTCAAATCTACCATAAAGGAAAGCTTGTTTTGTTCTAAATTCGGCTCCTTTAAAATCTTTTGAGTAGAGTTGTGTAAACGATAAGGTTAAGAGCAGTATCAATAAATTTATTTTCTTCATAGAGTAACCTCTTATATTTAAAAAACCCGGATTCCTTAGATAGAGAATCCGGGCGGAGAGCATCTATCAGAAAGAAACGGTAAGAGTAAATTTCTGGATATTGTTTAATCTTCCAAAATCCTGATAAGCATAATCCACTTTAACAGCCACATTACCCATAAGATTTTGTTTCAAACCAAATCCAAGAGCAAATGATTCTTCTGAATCATCGAGAAACAAAGATTTATAACCACCACGCAGGAAAAGAAAATCTTGAAATCCATATTCAAAACCAATATTTACACTTTCATAATCATCGCTTGGATGGAGCGCATCAAAGGCAAGAGTTAATTTGTGATTTGTTGATCTAATTGGATTGTAAGCTACACCAACTCTAAATGTAAGAGGTAAATCGTAATCTTTTGTTTCAAGATATGCAGGAATTTTTCCATTATTTCCTGTCGTATATGGGTCGGGATCATACAAAACAAGATTTGACTGACCAAGAAGCTGCATTGTTGTTCCAAAGTTTGATATCGACATTGCAAGAATTGCATCATCAAATGGAGTTATATATTGTACACCCATATCGATAGCAAAAGCACTTGCACTCATTTTCCAGATTCCTTGATAAACGAACTTTGGATTGAAACCAATTGAAAATCTATCTGTCAATTGCAAAGCATAAGCGAGACTAATTGCCATATCAGTAGCGGAGAAGACTTCGCCTGTTCCCCATGGTTCGTCAATTGTTGTAACTTTCATATCGCCAATATTTGAGCCGGTAAAACTCACACCAATTGTTCCATAATCACCGATGTTATAACTTACCGCAAAGAAATTATATTTAGTACCCGCAATCCAATTTGTATAATCAATCATCACCTGACCACCTTGAGCTTTTGTTAAACCTGCTGGATTCCAGTAAATCGAACTGACATCATTAGCAACTCCAACAAAAGCAGAACCCATACTTATTGCTCTTGCACTCTGTCCAATTGAAAGAAAAGTTGCTGCAGTTGTACCTCTTTTAGAGACATTGCTTTTGAAAGTCTGTGCAAAAGCAAAACTTAAAGTAATGATTAAAATCACAGCTGAGTAAAAAATCTTTTTCATCATTTTCATCTCTCCGCTATTTAATTAATGCAAATTTGCCGATGTATTCTCCAATACCGGGAGCTTCAACATGATAAACATAGACACCGTAAGCGGCCTCCATTCCATCGTCAGTAATTAAATTCCAGGATACAGTTCCATCGAGATAACCAGAGTCTTTACGAATAGTTTTTATCAGCTGACCCGAAAGAGTATAGATTCTAATCGTACACTTACTCGGAAGATTAATGAAATCAATTTTTCTTTCACCACGACCGGTTGTGTTCAGATTTCGTTTTTCCCAGGCAGCGGCACCCAGGTAAGGATTAGGGACTACATCAATTTTTGATAGTTGTGTTTTAGCGAGTGAATTATCTGTAGTTGCAGCTTTTGTGGTAACAACAAATTTATCGCCTGTCTTAAATGGCTTTCTTGTCGTAATTACAAATTTGTCCCCACCTTTTGGATATTCAGGTTGAACATTTGGATCAAAAGGTGAATTGTAAGTAATATTCCAGGCAAATCTAATATTAGCAGGAGTTATTATTTTATCTTTGAACTCAAGAATTTGAATCACATCGCCAAGTGAAAGAGATTGAGATTGATCTCTATCCTGAACAGCGATCTTACTATATTTTTGTTCTGTTTTATTCCAGACCTTAAAGTTTACCGGAAATCTTCTATAAAGTGGTGGCGAAGAAATGTAACAGGTATCAGCTGGACCATCATAAAATGTAATTTCGTAATCAGCGGGCCAGGGAACTCCACGAATTGGGGTCCGATCTGGAAATACATTCATTACTAAATTGCTATTACCAACTAACCACCCGGTAAGAGAATCAATAACGGTGATAGCAGTATCATTTAAAACAGTAACTGCCAATCCATCAAATGGTGGACTTACTCTACCTTCTCCAATATAAGCTGAATCAACTTTTAAGATTGTATCTATCTCACTCCCTTTTTTTCTTACAACATCGAAACCCAGTGTTTTATAAAGAGGATAACCGTTAGTTGATTTGAAAATAAATTCATATTGATTACCTTCTTCAACAATTTGAGGATTGTAAACATGAAATTGAAGTGAACCAGTACCAATTCCTTCGGTAACTTTTTTAGTATCACCGACTATCTGCGGTGGAACGTAACCAGCAACAGGTGCATTTGGAGTTACAACAGCGCAGTTAATATCAACAAATTGAACATTACCAGCATAATCGACAGTTATAATTTTAGTACACTCGCTTGGCTGCAATCCAGTGGTACCATAGTTTGGATCACCCATATCGTATGAGACACAGGCATAATAATAAGTTACTCCATTTTTAACATCTGTATCGACATATGAATATTGTAGACCTGTGTCGTCACCTCTCCAGAAATGAGCGCCATTAATTCCAACTGGATCTGGACCTTTTATTCCATCAATCTTATCGAATTGAGCGATAGGTTTCCAGTATCGTGGAAGTCCACGAGAGTCTGTAATAACTTTGATGTCATTAAATTCGGGTTCCTGACTTCTATAAATTAAATAGCCTTCAAAGTCCTTTTTGTAACCTTTGGTTGGGTCATTATCCTCATATCCTAAGAATGGGTCTCGAGATTCTTCAGCAATATTATCCCAGTAAAGAAATACTTTACCATCACCGGGAACAGCCGTTAACTTAGGTTTAATTGGAGGTTTTGAAAAATTATAATTGGCATTATAAATCTGTTGAACTGTTTCTTTATTAAAAACTAAGTCATTCAGGTCTTCACCGAAAACCAGAGCCATAGAGAAACGTTCTCTTAATCCTTTATAAAGCGGGAATGGACCAGAGGCGAAAACCATTGAAATATTTGATCTCTGTAATGAAGTATCAAAAGTACCAGCAACCATTTTAAGCCACATAGATTCATCATCTTTGGGCCATCCTCCACCGGTACCACCTTCACCAAGTCGGTAAATTGAAACAGCTGTCAAACCAATCTGGTCTGATTCATCTTTATCTGTTTTATCAAAATGTGGTTCACCATCAGTTGGTAGTCCATCACCTTCACCTTCATCAGGACCATTATATTGACGATCCCAAGGACCAACCCCATCTTTACCAAGATCATCGTTTAGAGGTTCGTTTTCTTCACGGTCCCATTTTCCGTTTCCGTTAAGGTCAGTGTAAGGGATCCAATCTCCATCATTATCTATTCCATCATCTCTCCTCTCATCAATCATACCATCTTGATCGTCATCAATTCCATTCCATGGATTACCCGGACTTTCCAGGTAAGCATATCCATACATACCAGTTTTCCATGCATCAGGTACACCAATTCCATCGTAATCATAGCAATAAGCTAAATCAAGTTTTAAATCAAAGGAAGCACAATCATCACCTGAGTCCTGAGTCCCACCAACGCCACAATCAGTATAAAATCCAAATACTGTGGTGGGATAATCAAAATCTGATATGTTCACAATGTCGTAGTGCCAAAAGATTATATCTTCAGCAAGAACATGAGACCATTGGAAACCACGAACTTCAATGCGAAGTCCCAGACCACCACGATCCGAATCAGCTGCGATTGGAAAATACAAATAAGGCGGTCTAGTGAACTCTTTATCTCTCGAATCATCCATAACGAAGAAAGTTTCAAAATCGGAATTCATTACTCCTCGACCGAAATAGCCGTACCAATATCCATTCCATTCAGGAGTTAAATTTAGAGCACGTGGCCAGATAGTTGGCCATGATTTTGGATCAGTATTAATTGCTGGTTTTGTAGAAGATGGATTAACATAACCTGGAACAGGCTCAAGTCCCCAGATTTCTCCTGTCACTGGATCTTTATCCATCCATTCACGATAAGAAGATTCAAGCGGATGAATTTTTTGTCCATTTCCAGGTGCCGTAACTTCGGAAGCAATCAATACACAAACACCATCAAGATATGAGTGACCACTTCCTTTAGGCCATTCACCAGATGGTTGATAAGGCCATTGACCAACTTCACCATTATTATAAAATAAAGTTCGAATTTGATTACCGTCCATTACACCTTCACGGCGATACTGGATATTTCCTTTGGGTTCATCTCGATAAAGTTGAATTTGAGGTGGTACCTGTGAATATGTATATTCAGTCAAAACTAAAAGAAAAATTAAAGCTATTTTCCGTATCATCCTTCATCTCCTGATTATTAAAGTTGAAATCCAATACCAAGACGTATTTGTCTTGGTGATGAATACATTGCTGGATTTTTGATATACTCATCGATTGTATTTAAGCCAATTATTTCACCAGCATATTTAATATTCAAATCTGCTGTAGCTCTTCCAGTGGTTGCATAAACGCCAACTTCATTTTTGATATCAAGGACATTGTAAATAATAGCGTATGTATAGAGATTTAGACCAAAGACTTTGAAGTATTTATCAGCTCTTAAATCGAGATTAATAAAGACTGGTTTTCTTCCACCATTTTCAAACCGCACACCACGAGATATTTTGATATCTTCGGTATAAGGAGTCCCTGAGCCATATTGGAAAACTAAACCAGCAGACCAATTACCTGGTAAACCGACATTTACACTCAAATTCAAAGTATGTCTTTGATCCCAGTCAAGTGGAATTACTGTTTTCGACTCTTCAATTGGTGGATTTGTTTGATTGTAATTATAAACAGCATAAGGATCTGAAGCATTACCTTCAGCGATTTGGTAAGTGTAGTCTAACTTAGCACTAAAGTAATTAGAGAATCTCTTATCCAGTGTAATTATTAATCCTCGAACATTTGCATAATCTCGATTAATGAATCGAGCATATTTAAAACCTTCATAAGTATTCACAATCTCCATACCTAACCAGTTACGAATATCCCTGTAATAAATCGAAGCATTCAATGCGAGATCTTCCATTAAAACCTGCTGTAAACCTAATTCATAAATCACATTTTTTTCTGCATTTAAATCTGGATTACCAATAATTGAACTTAAAGCATTACCAGGTTGAACAATGAAGTCAGGATTTGCATAAAGATTTTCAAAGTTTGGAATCTTGAAGAAATGTCCATAGGAGAATCTGATTATACCTTTATCAGTAATTGGGAAAGAAACTCCAAGTCTTGGACTTACTTGCATCTTTGGTTTAACCTTTACCCATTCATTATAACCGGGGAAATTTGGATTTCGAGTAGGATTTCTTTTATCTGCCGGCATTTTAGCATTAGCATTGAAATAATCAAATCTCACTCCAGCGTTTATAATCATTATGTCATATTCCATTTTATCTTGAATATATGCTGAGGCTTCGAAAGGAAATCTTGTGTATTCAATGTGAGAACCACGATCGGTGATTGTACCTTTATCAGGATAACCTGGAGTGAAAACTTTATTACCAAGACTATCTACAACTCCATCAGTCAAATTAATTAAATCTTTATAATGGTTATAAATGTGATGATATCTTAATTCGAAACCTGCTCCAATTTTATGTTCTTTACTAACTTGGGAAGAAATTGACCATTGTGCAATATAAGATTTGGTGAAACGAGTGTATCTTCCACCTTGATTTCCCCCTGATCTAAAAGTATAACCTGAGATCGCAATTCCCTGTCTTGGATCAACATATCTTGGATCAAACTCATCTTCATATAAATAACCTTTGAAATTATAATTATTAAATGTGAATTTGAAACTCTGACTTGTGTTAGATGAAATGTAATGAGTTATCTGAAAATTATGAATCCAGTCATTACCATAATGGGTCATCATTCCATCCGGCGTCCAAGACCAGTAGTGATCATAATATTTGTTTCGTGTTTTGTCATAGAATATAGAATATGAAAATACAATGGATGGCAAAGCATAAGTCAATTTCCCATTTGCAGAATATTTTGTGAATGGATTCATCGGAACATAGGCACCATCTCCTGTGTTTCGAGGAATCCATATTGATTTATTCAAAGGATCAGGATAATAAGGAACATCATCCCAGGTATTATAAACTCTTTTGCCGTAAAGGTGACCGATATCGTCATAATAACGACCAGTTAAAAAATAATAAAGATTTTTAAAAGGTTTTACAGGTCCACTTATAGTTATTTGTAAATTTTTCTGAGAGATTCTATCAATTTTATCAAGATTTCTAAAAATATCAGTGTGAGATGTGACAAAATTTCCTGTATAAGCACTTATATCTGTTTTGAATTTATCAGAACCCCCTTCAGTAACAATATTTACAACTCCTGAAAGTGCCTGACCATATTCAGCATTAAATGTTCCAGTAATAATTTCCATTTGACGAATGGAAGTATTCTCAATTTCAATATTAAATCCACCATTAAAAGGATCAGTAACCATTACACCATCAATTAAATACGCGACATCATTTGCACGACCACCACGAAAATGTCCATCTATTACTCCAGCTTGAAGATTTACAATTCTGTTGACACTTTCGACCGGCATCATTTTAATATCATCAGAAGAAATTGTCACAGAAGTAGATGTCAAATCTTTCTGAACAAGTGGTCTTTCGGATGTAACAACAATTTCTTTTTCAAGCTGAATGACAGAACTTGTCATTTTAATATCGACACGGGTCGTCAAATCGATTTTAACAATTACATTTTCAACAATTGTTTTTTGATAGCCAACAGCTGAAGCAATCAATCTATATTTACCTGGTGGGACATTATTAATGGAATAAAAACCGTCTACACCTGCAGCAGCACCAAAATATGTTCCTTCAATAATAACATTAGCCCCAATTATTGGTTCGTTAGTTTGAGCATCTGTTACTTTACCAACAATTTTACCTGTTGTACCGGCATTTAAATTATCTCCAAATAAAATCAGAACCAGAAAAATCGAAGCTAATAATTTTAATATCTGATTCTCATTCAGCAAATTTTTTACTTTCATAATTCTATCCCTGAATGATTTATAATAATTTCAAGTTATATCTAATTTCAAACTTCAAAAAGCAGGAAGTTCAAATAAATTTTATATAAAATAACAGATGCCAGGCTGAGATTTTCAGCCTGACATCAATTAAAAAATATCACACCAAAAGAATTACTTAATTAACATCATCTTTCTTGTTTGATTGAATGTACTTCCGGTCAATCTGTAATAATAGACACCGCTTGTCAATTTGGATGCATCAAATTTGACTTTATAAAGACCAGATTGTAATTCGCCCTCAATCAAAGTCGCAATTTCTTTACCCAGCACATCATAAGCTTTTAAAGTTACATAATCATTTTTTGGCAGAGCAAATTGAATTTCTGTTGTTGGGTTAAATGGATTTGGATAGTTCTGATAAAGTGTATAATTCTTTACAACAACATCTTCTCTTTCAACAGATAAAGGATCCCACAAATTACCAATCCAGGTAAATAACCATCTTGAAACATCACGCCAGGATTGATCCTCATTGTAAGGTGAATAAGTAAGAATACCCTCTCTTTCTGGACCGTTATCTCTATCATTGATTGAGAAATCAATTGGAATCCTATAGCCTTCAACCGGGGTAAACAAATTATCATTACCTAATGCAGCAAGTGCAGTCCAGGGGATTCTTGCTTCCACAACATAACCAGTTGGGAATTTTGGTCCAAAATAGTAGTTCGGTCCTATTGTATCGAGCACTCCACCTGGATTATCACCAAGAATTCTATCAACATAAAATCTTAAGTGATAATCTGGCTGAGCTCCTCTTTGATAATTTGTGTGTGGGATACCACGCCCGTTATAAAGACCAATAAACAAATCTGGGGCATCATCTAACCAAGTTTGAGAAGGATGACCAGAAGGAGCAAATACATCATCATTGATATCAAAAGCGACATAAAGATAATTCTGATCTGCTGCAAGGTAAGCATTGACAGAAAGATCATTATCACCATTAATAGATGTATTGGCTACAATGTGTCCAGTTCCGTCAGATGGGAACATTCTAAATGGTCTAATGTTTGACCATTCACTTAGGTCACCATCCGGATTAAATGTTGTAGTAGGTGCATTAGTAAGATTAATTGTTGCAACACCTTTTGCGGTATTTGTAACTGGTCCAGCGTTTGTGCTTACATCACTTTCATTTCCTGACGCATCAACGCAGGTAACAGCATAATAATAAGTTACACTTTGATTTGTATTTGGAGCAAAGAGCAGATGTTCAATTAATTGATTATTTTCAGCAACACCAAGTTTAACGACTTCAACACCAGGTGCATTAATATCAGTAATTGGATTCTTGCTGTAATAAATATTGTACTTTTCACCTACTTCATTTGGAACATCCTGCCAGGTAATAATATTTTGAAAAGTTCCTTGAATTGCTAAAACTCCCTGTGGTGGATTTGGTGGGATTACATCAAATTCGGGATTCCCTGTCCACCAATCTGTTATCCAAATTACCCTACCAGCAACACCAGAAGCTTGAGCCATCAATCCAACAATATGAACCGAAGAAGAATCAAAATTGCTCGTATTATCTTGATATTCCATTTCTCTTAATGGGAAGTAATAAGTATGCCATTGACCGTCATCAATTGGCTGGAAAACTTTTCCAACTTTTCCAGGACCACCTTCAAATTGAATTCTGAGAGGACCAGTACCTGCTGGACATTTTAATTTAATCTGACAGGTATCTTTTTGCCAGGCACCTGCTAAATTAAATGGAGGATTAATATCCATACCCCATCCTGTCCAGCCGTTACCCCATTCATCACCTTGAGTCCATTTGATTGCATTCGAGTTAGGAACAGGACCAGCACCTTTTACAACTTCAACAGCTGATTGTCCCCAAGCCCAGACATTTGCAATTTGACTGGGAAAAGTAATCCCATTGAAAATTACAGCCGGAACAGCTTTAAGACCAAATCTTCTGAATCCATCAAACATCACAACAAGTGAATCCGCAGGAAGATTTTGACCAGGAGTATAACCTGCTGTCACTGCTGCGATGTTAAAGCCAACTATTTTATCAGCATCAAATTTTTTATTGTTCCAGAAAGAAGAACCACCCCAGTTTGCAGGGAAAATTACAAATCCTTGATCGTTTGGATCTGTATTCCCTTCAGAATCAAGAATCTTGAGAGGAATACGCAATTCAACCCAATCTGTTGTTGCGTCTAAAATTACATCCTGTTGATAAATCCATTCTTCAATATTTGATGCTGCAGTCGGGCGATCCTTTAAGTGAATTCTGAATACCATATTTGTCGGGATGGTTGGAGGTGTAACAACTTTAATCCAGATTGCAAGTGAATCTGATATTGACCAATCCCATGGTAAAGAATCAACTGGTAAAGTCTTGATCAACTGAGCATAACTTCCCCACTCATGATGAGCTCCAATAACAAATTTAACATAAGCGGAACCAGTACCCTCAACTTTATCAGTTGTATTTAATGAATAGTCAATTCGGCTTGGCGGACCTTCTGTAAGGAATTGCCAGGTATTGTCCTGCGATAGGTCTGTATCAAAGCTCTCGATTATATGGCTCTGAGCATATGTAATCGAGGCAAAGAACAGGACAAGAAGAAAAGTATTAAAGAGTTGTTTCATTGTTAACCTCTCTTTTTGTTTTTAGTTTTTGTTTTTTAATTCCAGAATGACCATAAAATTATTATAACAAACACAATCACCATTGAAATTGCGAAATTCGAATTCAAAGACTTTAAATGACCAACTTTCCAAAAGTTTAGTCTTATCTCGGCAAGATTTTCTTTCATTGATGCTTCAATAATAGAGACAATTTGAGTTTTTTCGTTCGTTGAAAATAAATTCCCAATTTTGATTATAACAATTGAAAGTATGAACAGGAAAATTGAAAAGTGTAAGAAATTTATTTTAAGGATTGATGCTAAAATTGGATGTAAGACTATTCCATTATCGTAAATCAATTGAAGGACAAGTCTGAAAATTCCAATCGTTTCACCAATTATTAAAGTTATAATAGCCGTCTTTGCACTCATCTTTTTTGAGAACAATCCAAATAGAAAGACAGCTGTTATTGGTGGACTGACAAAAGATTGAACACTTTGCAAGAAAAGATAAATTTGAGATGTAATCACTTTCACAAGTGGAACGATTAAAATCGCGCCAACAACTGCTGCAGTTGTAGACAATCTCCCGATAAGAATCAGCTTTCTTTCATTGGCATCGGGATGGCGTAGTTTATAAAAATCATTTGTAAATAAAACAGAAATTGTATTAAAAACACCAGCAAGAGAAGACATAATTGCAGCAAGCAAACCGGCAATAACAAATCCCTTCAAACCGTGCGGGACAATATCGCTATAAATCATTGCTGAGTAAGCGCTATCTCCTCTTGATTCTGGAAAGAGAACTGAAGCAAAAATCCCAGGAAACACAAGGATAAATATGGGAAGAATTTTTAATGCTGCTGCAAGAAGACTACCTTTCCTTGCCTGATCAATTGATTTTGCACTGAGTAACCTTTGTACAATGTATTGATCACTACACCAGTACCAGAAAGCAATAATAGGCGCACCAAATATAATTCCCGTCCAGGGATAATCCGGATCAGACGCTTTCTTGAACATATTAAAGAAATCTGCCGGGACTTTTGAAGTTAGACCAGCAAAACCTCCAATTGCATTGAAGCCAGCAATTGACAAAATGAAAGCTCCAATTATTAAAATCAATCCTTGAAAATATTGAGTTCTAATGACAGCACTTGAACCACCAATAACGCTATAAAGCCCAGTAATCAAAACAATTAAAATTGAAGAAGCATAAATGTTTAATCCAAATAAATCGTAGAATAGTAGTCCAGCAGCAAAGAGGGATACGAGAACTTTAGTGAATATGTAAATTATTATTGAGAAAAGAGCAAAGAATTTTCTTATTCTTCGATCAAAAACTTTTTCTAAAAACTCAGGAACAGTAACTACACTTGTTTTAAAATAAATTGGTACCAGAAACCAGCCTAAGAACAACAGAGTGAAGATTGCCATTAATTCAAATTGACCAACGGCAAGTCCTCTCAGAGAACCAGCACCAGCAAGACCTATAAAATGCTCACTCGAAATATTAGTTGCAAAAATTGAAACTCCAACTATAAACCAGGGAATGTTTTTACCAGCAAGAAAATATTTTTCGTAATTATCATCATTTTTTTGTGAATAGTAAAATCCCAGACTCAATATGAGGATGAAATAAACAACGAGAACAATCGCATCTATGTAAGAAAATACTTCAAACATAAAAGATATTTTTAGTCATTTTTGACTAAGTCAATTTTAATGCCATCCCTAATCACAAGATAAATTCGAAAATCAAAGAATAATCAAAGAGACTTCAACTGAAAATTACATCAATTATAATTTTGATAAACTGAATTTATTAAATTGATAAAGCACCTGATTAAACCTGGCTAAATTCAAAAAAGGATAAGCCGAACAACCCTCCCATTGAATTTGAAAAATATTAATAATTTCCCGGAAAGATTTGTTCAGCTAATCCAAATTTCGTCAAGTGCGTCCCTAATTTTTTGACCAGTAAATCAAGTTAAAAAAAAATCTTTCGTATTATTATCCACATATTCATTTAAACAAGCATTCCTGTTGTGAAAGCAACAACCTTATTTCTATTAACCATAGAAATTTTATACTTAACAAATTTCTATTTCGAGATACAATCATTCATTATTACCATTTTCAATTAAGTTAATCGAGAAATAGAAAAGTCAATTATTAGACATTGATTTCTTATCATTTCAATAGAACCAACTTTCTGCTCGCAATAAAACTTCCCGCTTTCATTTGATAAATATAAACACCACTGGCCAAATTTAATTTACTTGCGTCAAATTCAAGTTCATATTTACCAGGGAGCTTTTCGTCATTTACAATCGTTGCAATATTACGTCCAAGTAAATCAAAAATTTTTATAACAACATTTTCTCTTTGACTAACCTCATATCTAATTTTCGTAATCGGATTAAATGGATTTGGATAATTCTGATAGAGTTGAAAATCCTTTGGAATTAAATTTAAGTTTTCACTTTCAACATCAGTCACAAATCCACCAATATTGTAAAAAGGTTCATAATATCTTTTCAAAGTATCCCTGACAAATTTTGCTGTATCTCTAAACATTCTATATAGACCCATGCTCTGAAAACCATTGGGTAATCCGTGAGTATACCAATCAAATATGCACCACCAGGTAACTCCCATCAGATAACCACCGTCACGGTAAGTTCCATCTGGGCGAATGACAGAAGCACGGAAGGTAAATGCTCTAAATGTTTCTTTAAAAACTTCGACCTGAGCATTCTGCCCACCAACAGCATTATTTTCACCCGACCAGTAACCAAATTCAGTATCTAAAATAGGTTTTTCAGGATAATAGTAATTTGCCATTGTAAGGAATAGCCTTGTTCCATCGTAATAAGTTCCACCGTGAAAGATCCCGAAATACATTGTCCAGCCAGCTACATCACAAACCTGTTGTGACGGATCATCAGGACCTGGCCTATCTGCAGCTGCAGATTGTGTAATCAATCTACCATCTGGATAAAGTGATTGAAGTTCCTGTTTTATTCGATTAATGAAAATTCGTCTGTTATCAACATCTTTACATTCATTTGTTGTACTCCACATAATAATTGACGGTCTGTTATAATCCCTGAATACCATTTCCTTAAACATCTGTTCATGAATATGTCTTACACTATTTTGAATAACCCAAGCAATGGTTAGATCAAACCACCAAACTGGAATTTCTTCAATAACGACGATGCCGAGTCTATCTGTTAGTAAATATGTGTAAGGATGATTAGGATAATGAGCTGTTCTAAGCATTAAAGCATTTACATCTTTTACTTTTAATAAATCAGAATAAATCACATCAAGAGGAACGCTTCTACCATAGATTGGATGATCTTCGTGTCGCGCAACTCCGACAAAGAAAACCGGATTTCCATTAAGATAAACTTTATCGAGATGTGCTTTAATTGTCCTCACACCAAATTGAGTATAATATTCATCAATTACTTCTCCATTTTCTCTTAGAGTAACTTTCATAACATATAAATTTGGAGTTTTTGGGGTCCAGAGTTTTGGATTTTGAATTGTTAAAGTTGTTCTCCAGACTCGAGTAGAATCGCTCTGAATTGAAATTGAAGTTTGACTTATGCCTACAAACTGTGCAGGTGAACCGATTATTTCACTTGCTCGTTCACTTGTAATATTCTGCGTATTAATTTCAGCGTTGAAAATCTCGATTGAAACATCAACATTTTTATTCGCATTTGATTTACTATAAAGTACAACAGTTGTTTGAATATCGCCGCTTGTATTTAACGGGACAACATTTGTCCTTGCAACACTAACGGGATTTGAGAATTCGAGATAAACATCATGAATGATTCCAGTATAATTAAACCAATCACATTGGGTATAAGGGACAATATCGTTTCGCGATCCCCACTCGGGATTATCAACACGAACTACTAAAACATTATTTCCACCAAAATTGAGAAAGTTAGAAACATCAAAAGCAAAAGAAGTATAACCACCTTCGTGATAACCAATATAATTACCATTTAACCACACATCAGCAACGTAATTAACTGCATAAAAAATTAATTTCACAAACTTACCAGAAAGCGCAGAATCGATGGTAAAGTTTTTTCGATACCAGACTCCGTTTTGATAATATTCAGGAACTTGTGGGAATGGATTGATTCGATTTTCAACAGAGGGAACGATTTTATCCGCCCATTGGGAGTCATCAAAATTTGGTAAATGTCTTCCAGCAGCTTCGTTAATTAAATCTTGATAACCAGTTACATCTCTCTTAGTAAGTGTAATATTGTCATTTGCATTAAATCTCTGTTTTTTCCAGTTGCCGCCCAGATTAATGATGAAACGATTTTGTTTTTCAAATGATGGCAGAGGCATTCCATTCTGGAATGGAATTGTTACTCCATCAATTTGTTTTAAGCTGATTGTGGCTTCGAGACTTGCAATTTGAGCAGTAGATATTTTAACGAAGAAAAGTAAACTTAAAACAAAGTAAATTTTGTTCTTCATAGAGTCCACCTGATTATTAATGATTTTTTAGAAAGTCAAAATTAATACCGGAATAAAAAACGATAATTTTTAAAAAAATCTGGATTTTGTAACGAAGTTTTTTTATGCGGTTTATTAAAATGATAGGGTATTTTATCTTTTCGATAAATAAAAAGTTTACTTCATCCCAAGCTCTTTTGCCATTCGATAGAAATTTGATGGTGCAAGTCCAAGTTTCAACGCTGCATCTTTATCCGAATTAGAAATTTCTCTTACAAAGCGAAAATATTTTTCACGGAAAATTCTTTCAGCGTCTTTTAATGGAATTATATTTTGAGGATTAAACAAAGCTCTTACATCATCTTTATCGTAAGCAAGATTTTGACCGAAGCTAATTGCATTAATTGCTTCTTCGGGAGTAATTACTTTTCCAGCACGGAAGAGAATTCGTTGAACGACATTTTTTAATTCTCGAACATTGCCAGGCCATTCGTAATTTAGAAAAATTTTCATTGTCTCTTCTGGAATTTCTGGTTTGTCTTTGCCCATATCAATCGAAAAGTTTGTCAAAAAGTAATCAATCAAAAGTGGGATATCGGAGATTCTTTTTTTCAGAAGAGGGACTTCAATTGAAAGGACATTTAATCTATAATAAAGATCTTCGCGAAATCTTTTTTCTCTGACTTCCTGTTCAATATTTCGATTAGTTGCAGCAATAATCCTGACATTTACTTTTATTGATTCAGTTCTTCCAATTTTTTCAATTTCACCATCCTGAATTACTCTTAAAAGTTTAACCTGAGCTGGAAGTGGTAATTCCGTAATTTCATCAAGGAAGATAGTTCCGTGATTTGCTAACTCAAAAAATCCTGGCTTGCGTTTATCGGCTCCAGTGAAAGCACCTTTCTCATAACCGAACAATTCACTTTCAACGAGATTTTCTGGTATTCCACCGCAGTTAACCACAACAAATTTTTCATATTTTCGATCACTTCGATAATGAATATTGTAAGCTACAAGTTCTTTCCCCGTACCAGATGCACCTCTTATTAAAAGATTCAGATTGCTTTTTGCAAGACTTTCAATATCATTTTTAAGCTGGAGCATTACTGGTGATTCACCAATAATTTTTTTCTGATTTAAAATATCCTCCACATTGCTTTTCATTTTTTGAAGAGCTCGAAGTCTTTCTCGCTCGAGTATACATTTTTCATATGCATTGAAAATACTAATAATGAAATCAGTTGGCTGATAAATAAAATCTTCAATATCCCCTGGATATTTTGTGCAATACCAGAAGGCACCTGCTTTCAAAAGTTTATTGGCAAAGTTAAAGTCAGTTACATTGATTGTCATTTTAGTAATTACATTAATCTGAACCGATGGATCAATCTCTTTAATTTTCTGAATAAGAGCTTCGCCCATCAAACCGCCAGCAATTTGATAATCCATTATTATAACATGAACTTTACCGTTATTCTCTTCCATAAATTCAAGAGCAGCCTTGCCATTGGAAACAATTTCGATAATTTTGATTTGTTCTGAGAAAGGTTCGATTGTTTTAATCACTCGTCTCACATCAAAATCTTCATCTTCAATCAAAAGGACATTAATTTGCTTTTCTGATAACATCATTGCTCTTCCTCAATGTTTAATTGTGATTGTAAATCGGCAGCCTTTATCAAGATTTTCGGCGTCAATTTCCCAGCCGCAACGTTTTGCCATTTCGTAAGCAATATAACAACCATATCCGGAATTATTAATTCCTTTAGTTTTTGTCGTTGTATTTTCGATGAAAAGTTTTTTTATACCATCTTCATTTACCTCAAGCATCTCACTGGCAATACCTTTACCATTGTCTTCAATTATAAGATAAGACTGATTTTTTTCCTTTTCATACTTTGTTGAAACTTTTATTAAAAGATTACTCTCCCCTCCATGGTCAATGCTGTTTTGAATTAATGGCTCAACAATTTCCCATATCACAAATTCATTGATATTAACAATTGGAAGCTTTTCATCCAGCTCCATTTTTATTTCGTAGGCATCGGACTTGCTGGAAATTCTTTGAAAAATATTATTCACGATGAATTTTAATACTTCATTCAAATCTGTATGAAAGAGCGAACTTCGTATAGTCTGAACAGGTGGTTCATACCATTTCATATCGTAAATCACTCTCGAAATAAAATTTGAGTATTTAGTCACTCTATATTTCACTTCTTCAATATTTCCAGTAGATAGAGTTCTAAGATCTTCTTTAATAAATCCCATTATCTTTTCTGCTTTATGATGTGTGTGATAAATTCTCTTTGTAAAGCTCAGTTCTTTCTCGTAAGTAATCTGTTTCTTGATATTCTTTTCATGTTCTTCAAGAAGAAGTTTTTGAGCTTCGTCTCTTTCTTTAACCGTGTAAGATGAAATGAAATACATTGCAAGCAAACCAAGCAATATCAAAGATAAATAAATTATGGAAGTTTCATCATAACTGCTTATTACCTGATTGCTTATCACACTCAAGTCTGGTGAATTACTCATATAAATTGCACCAATAAACTCACCACGAAGAACAAATGGAACGAATGTGTGAAATGTTTTCCCGTCTCTTATACTTTTAATTTGTTCATTAAATCTAACATCCGTTTCAATTTGATTGTAGAGATCAACGATTTTGGGATCTACACGAATTCCCTCCTCAGTATTATTTTTCTCAATCAAAACTTCGTAAAGAGTTTTTCCATCATCAATCAAAATATATTTATTCGATTTTTTAATAAGCAAACCAAGTTTATCAATATTATGGGCAAGCTGCTGCTGACTGAAAATTATGTCGAAAGATTGTTCAATTCTTTTTCTTTCTTCAATCGACCGTTTTTTATTGTTATCAACTGACTCTAGAACAAGTTCAATAGCTGTGGCAGTTAAATTTGCAATCTCTTCCGCAGATTCTTTTAAGTACCAATCTTGTGTTGTGGTAATAAAATCTTTGATTGATGCTTTGTTGACAAAAGAAACAATTAATTGAAAGGCAAAAAGAACGATAAATAAAACTGTAATGTGCTTAAACTCGAAATGATATTCTTTTATTTTTTCTCGGATCTTATTAGACATAGTTACTTCGTTAGAGCGACATTTTCTTTATATTGACTTAAGATATTCTTAATTGTTTCTTCTGCTGATAAATTTTGCTCTATTGCTTTACTCAAATTTATTGAGATCAAATCAGAAACCGTTGTGTAGTTTTCGTCAATTGGTCTATGAATCCCTTGATCAAATAATTTTTTGTAAAAAATTAAGTCGGGATGTTTAGATACAAAATCTGAGTCTTCATACAAAATTTTACAAACTGGTAAATAACCGCCTTCTTCGTAAAGAATTTTTTGAGCTTCTGGACTGATTAGAAATTCAATGAATTTGATTACTTCGGGAAATTTCTCAGAATATTTCGATACCATTAAGTTCCAACCGCCAAAAACAGAAACTGGTTTTGATCCATCGATGTGTGGAGTTGGAGCTTTTTTAATATTTTTTAAAAGTTCTGGCTTTATGTATTTATTGTCTTTACTTGTGAAACTGGGCCAGCCTCTAACAGCGAAAGCATCGTTATCAGCAAAGAATTTGTAACTTTCATTTTCTCTGAGATTACTTACCTCCTTTGGAGAGATTTTATACCTGTTTACAAGATCAACTAATGATTGAACTGCTTTTCTTGTTGCTTCGTTATCCAAATTTAAATTTTGAGCAGTATCTAAAAGTTTTCCTCCAAAGTTATCCAGAGCTTCTATAAATGAACACATCAAACCTTCATACTTATCTGCTTGAAAGATATAAAAAGGTTTGGTGCTTCGGTTATATTTGTCAAGTTTTTTCTTTAGTTCAAAAAACTTATTCCATGTGATCGACTTCTCTAGTTCTTTTTGATATTGCTTATAATCAGGAAGTTTACGCAAAACATCATCTCGATAAAACATCAAAGCTACATCTGTATAAAGTGGAACCGCATATAATGTATCGTTCAGGATACAAGTTTTAAGTGTGTGGGGTAATAAAATCTTAATATGATTCGAATCTATTAAACTTGTTAATGGAATAGACCATTTCTTAAACCTCGCAACCCAGATTACATCAACTGAATAAATATCTATTCGATTACTCTTGCTTCTTAAGTAACGGGCAAGCAAATCTTTTCTCTCATTCGTACTGAACTTATCGAATGAAAGATTTACAGTTTCAACCCGAATTTGACCTTTATATTTCTGATTAAAAGCATCAATTAATTTTTTATGAGCACTCGAGATGTGATCAACATAGAAAATTACTTTTTCTTTGTTTTTAAAATTATTTCGGTAGGTCCCAGAAGACAAAACAAAAGTAAATAGAAGAAAAATCGTAACTAAGATTGTGCTCGTAACTATGTAAAAAAGTTTTTCGATGTTCATTCTGTTCTATTTCTATCATTTAATTCAATTTAAATTAGTAAGATTTTATTGAAAAATTAATAGAACTTAAAAACACTGATCATAATTTTTAATAATAAATCATTAATTCAGTGATTGAATATTATTAAAGGTTTTAACATTATTGTAAAAGAATTAGATATTAAAAAAATTATGAAAAATATTGACTTGACTAATTTAAAAGCATACAACCCATCTTTTTTTGTCGAGGAAAAAGGTATATACATTTATAATTATGATTCAATAAAATTAATGGATAAATTAATTGAAGAACACCCAGAAGGTTTATTTGATATGATCTTTGCTGATCCACCTTATTTTTTGTCCAATGGGGGTATTACCTGTTATGCAGGTAAAATGGTCAAAGTTGATAAGGGACACTGGGATAAGTCAAAAGGTCTAATCGAAAATCATTCTTTTAATCTTGAATGGCTTTCTCGTTGTCAAAAATTATTAAATAAAAATGGGACGATATGGGTTACAGGAACATATCATAATATTTATTCAATTGGTTTTGGGATGCAACAATTAGGGATGAAAATTTTAAATGATATTTCATGGGAAAAACCAAATCCGCCTCCAAATTTGTCCAGAAGATATTTTACACACTCAACTGAAACCATCATCTGGGCTGCAAAAAATAAAAATTCAAAACATTTGTTTAACTACGATCTCATAAGACATTTAAATAATGGAAAGCAAATGAAAACTGTTTGGCAAATTCCTGCGCCTAGTAATGATGAAAAGCTTTTTGGTAAGCATCCTACTCAAAAACCTCTGAAATTATTAGAATTAATAATTATAGCAAGCACTAATCAAAATGATTTAATTTTTGACCCCTTTTTAGGCAGCGGAACTACAGCAGTTGCTGCAATTAAACTTAATCGAAAAGTCATCGGGTGCGAAATTAATCAACAATACTTAGATATTGCTATAAAAAGAATCGGTGCTGAATTAGTCAAGATAGAACAATTACCAAAATTTATTATGAGTATTTATTAATGAGAAAAGGTGGTCATGGCGGAGGTAAAACAATAACAGGGTTAAGATTTGAAAAGAAATTAGATCTTAAAACATTGTTTCAAAAAATTCCTGGATATTCTGTTCAAAAAGTTAAAAATAAAGCTGGCATAGATGTTTTATATGAAGGGAAATTAGTTGCAAGATTTTTTATTAAAAATGATTTTTATTATTTTCTTAATGAAAACAATATTGACTGGAAAGTAATAGTTTCAAAAAAGCTAATCCCTGATAATGCTCTTTTAGTCATAATTAGAAATACACTTTTTATATTCGAAATAAAATATCAGGAAGTTGCAGGTTCAGTTGATGAAAAATTACAGACATGCGATTTTAAAAGAAAACAATTCTCAAAGTTAGTCAAACCACTAAATTTAAAAGTTGAATATGTTTATATTCTAAGTGAATGGTTTAAAAAACCAAAGTATAAAGATGTATTAGACTATATTGAAAGTATGAATTGCCATTACATATTTGGAGAGGTTCCTCTTTCTTGGCTAGGGTTACCTTTCAAAGAATAATTGAATAAATATTTTAATTTATTACTTTAATAAATTTAATTATTAAAATAATATTTAAATCATCATCCTATCACTTCAATTTTTAATTTTTTATAAACTAAATTCATTTTTTACAAGGGCATAATTTTTGACTTATCAGAGCGATAAAAAATTTACAGGAGATAAGTATGTCTTCAGTTTCTGCAAACACAAACACAGTTAATTTCTCAAATCAAAAAAGTTATTTACCTGAACTTACAATTTTAACATCTCTGTTTTTTATGTGGGGATTTCTAACCTGTCTTAACGATATTTTAATTCCCCATCTTCAAAATGTTTTTGAATTGAACTACTTTGAATCAATGCTTGTTCAATTCACATTCTTTCTTGCATATTTCATTGTCTCACTTCCATCTGGTTGGCTTGTTGAAAAGGTCGGTTATAAGAAAGGTATTGTTATTGGTTTGCTTACGGCTGGAATAGGAACTCTAATTTTCTATCCAGCTGCCGCGTTAAGATCTTATCCTATTTTTCTTTTTGCATTTTTTGTTCTTGCATCGGGAATTACATTACTTCAAGTTGCTGCAAATCCTTATGTAACAATTTTAGGTCCACCAGAAACAGCTTCATCGAGATTAAATTTAACTCAAGCTTTCAATTCACTTGGAACAACAGTCGCACCATATTTCGGTTCACTATTAATTTTATCGAATGCAGTCAAAACAACTGAAGAACTTGCAAAATTATCACCACAAGAACTGGAAGCCTATCGTGCTGCCGAAGCCGCCGCTGTTCAATATCCATATCTTGGGCTTGCGGCTGTATTGTTCATTATGGCTGCAGTGTTTGCTTTTCTAAAACTTCCACAAATTGAGGCAAGTACTGTTCAATCTTCTGAAAACAATGGAATGAATTATGACGAGCTTCATAAAAGTGCATGGGGTTATAAACACCTTGTACTCGGTGCAATTGGCATTTTTGTTTATGTAGGTGCAGAAGTTTCAATTGGAAGTTTTCTTGTTAAATACTTTGTTAATTTAAATCCTGATATGTCAGAAGTGGAAGCTGGAAAGATGGTTTCATTTTACTGGGGTGGTGCAATGGTTGGTAGATTTATTGGATCTGCCGTTCAAAGAAAAATTAAACCAGGAACTGTTTTAGGCTTTAATGCAATTATGGCTTCTTTGCTTGTAGTAAATTCTATGTTAAGTGATGGAAAAGTTGCAATGTGGTCAATTCTTCTTGTTGGACTTTTTAATTCAATTATGTTTCCAACTATTTTCTCACTGGCAATTCGTGGATTAGGTAAACATACTGGACAGGCTTCTGGAATACTTTGTATGGCAATTGTTGGTGGTGCAATTGTGCCTGTTCTTCAAGGTTTGCTTGCTGACAACATTGGAATTCATCATGCATTTATTCTTCCTGTTTTATGTTATTGGTATATTGCATATTATGGTTTCAAAGGAAGTGTTCCTTCTTTTGAAAAAGCTGAACTTGCATTAGAGGAAGCCTAATGGATAGAAAACAACTCGTACTTGGAATTGATATTGGAGGAACAAACACAAAATTTGGTTTGATTGATCAGGTTGGAAATGATTATTTGATGGGTTCAATTTCAACTAACGCTGATCAACCCGCTGATAATCTTTTTAATCGTTTGTTTCAAGAATTCGACAAATTAAAAAAAGATTTGAAATTCGATTTTGATCTGGTGGGGATAGGAATTGGCGCACCAAATGCGAATTACTACAAAAAGACAATTGAATATCCTCCTAACTTAAATTGGGGTTATGTTGAAGTAGAAAAGCTAATCAGAAAATTTTATACTCAAACAATTGCTTTAACCAACGACGCAAACGCCGCCGCTCTGGGCGAAATGTATTATGGTGCTGCTAAAGGAATGAAAGATTTTATCGTTATTACTCTGGGAACAGGACTTGGCAGTGGTGTCGTTGTAAATGGAAATCTTGTTTATGGTCACGATGGCTTTGCAGGTGAAATTGGTCATACAGTCTACGATCCAGAAGGTAGATTATGTGGATGTGGGAAAAAAGGTTGTCTCGAAACTTATGCTTCAGCGCCCGGAATAAAAAGAACGGTTTTCGAACTTCTTGCCAGAACAAATTATCCAAGCATATTCCGAGAAATTAGTTTTGAACAATTAGACGCAAAGATGATTACAGATGCTGCTCTTAAAGGCGATCGAATAGCCCTTGAAGCTTTTGAATTCACCGCAAAAGTTCTTGGAATTAAATTAGCTGATGCCGTTGCTAATACTAGTCCGGAAGCAATAATCCTTTTTGGCGGACTTGCAAATGCAGGTGACTTACTATTAATCCCAACAAAAAAATATATGGAAGAATATTTATTTCATGTTTTTCGAAATAAAGTAAAACTTCTTAAATCAGAATTAAACGAAGGTAAATCAGCTGTCCTTGGTGCAGCTGCCTTAATCTGGCATGAGATTCTTAACAA
>JBNAWO010000004.1:0-55498 GCA_049699815.1 Ignavibacteria bacterium
CCAACTCTACCAGGAATAACCTGGGTTGATTTAGTTTTTCCTTTTTTTCTTTTTGCGATGGGTACAGCTTTCCCTCTTGCGCTTTCAAGAAGATTGGAACAAGGTATTTCAAAATGGAAAATAAGCATCTCAATTTTAGAGAGAGGATTTTTACTCGGATTTTTTGCTTTATATGTTCAGGCAATAAGACCATTTGTCATAAGTAAATCTCCAACAACAGAAACTTTCTTGATTTCTTTGTTAGCTTTCTTTTTGTGTTTTCCAATATATACTCGAATTCCGCAGAATTGGAATTTGTGGTTAAAGATCGTAATTAGACTGATTGGTTGGGTTTCAGCTTTATTCTTGTTGTTTAATTTGAAATATCCTGATGGTTCAGGTTTTTCGCTTTATCGAAGTGATATTATAATTGTCGTTTTAACCAATATGGCAGTTTTTGGATCTTTCGTCTGGTTGTTTACAAGATCAAATTTAATTGTTAGACTTGGGCTTCTTGGAATTTTGCTTGCAATTCGTCTTTCAAATATGCCGAATCAGATCGAAGGTTGGGTGAGTCAAATTTGGAATTATTCTCCAATTCCGTGGATGTATAAATTGTATTATTTACAATACTTGTTCATTGTAATTCCAGGTATGATCGCTGGCGATATTTTATTAAAGTGGATTAATAGTAAAGACGAGATAAATCAAAAAGGTTGGTCTAATGTAAAATATTTTTTCATTCTGTTCTTAATGTTCTTTTTTGTATTTGAGTTACTTGTCGGATTATACAATAGATGGTTAGTTGAAACTACAATTTTAACTTTTACATTGCTTTTACTTGGTTATTATCTATTTAAGAATCCACTCACACCAAACGAAAAACTTTATCGTGAATTATTTTACTGGGCAATCTACTGGCTAATACTTGGATTATTTTTTGAACCTTATGAGGGTGGAATTAAGAAAGATAAAGCAACTTTAAGTTATTACTTCGTTACTTCTGGTCTGGCAATTTGCGTTATAATTTTTTTCTCAGTAATTATTGATGTTTTCAAGAAAAGTAAGTGGGTGCAAATACTTATTGATAATGGACAAAATCCTATGATAGCTTACGCTGGAGTTAATAATTTTATAATTCCAGTTTTATCTTTAACTGGTTTAATGAACCTTTTGAATTTAATGGCAGTAACCCCCTGGCTTGGATTTCTGAAAGGATTAATAATCACTTTTTTGCTTGCACTATTTGTCAGTCTTTGCACCCGATTAAAAATTTTCTGGAGAACATAAAAAGTCTAATTTTATGAATTTTGAAAAATTTGTTTTCATTAGATTTATCACTATTATGAAAAAAAGTTCTAAGTTTAATTAAAGGAGTAATTTTTTATGCCTATTGGTGCAAATAAAGTTGTAACAATTCATTATACATTAAAAGATGAGAGTGGAAATCTGCTCGATTCAACTCAAGGTTCATCCCCATTTTCATTTTTAACTGGGCACGATCAGGTCATTCCGAAACTTGAGGAAGAAATTGATACAATGTTAATCGGTGGAAAGAAAAACATTTTAATTGCAGCAGAAGACGCTTATGGTGAATACAGAAATGATCTTGTTCATCAAATTAATAAAGAAAACTTCCCACCAGATGTAGAACTTGAAGTTGGAATGCAATTTGTCACAAGTGCCCCGGATGGGACTCAAATGCCATTTGCAATTAAGCAAATTGATGGTGATCTTGTTACAATTGATTTCAATCATCCGCTTGCTGGAAAAAATCTTGAGTTCGAAGTTGAGTTAGTTGATGTTCGTGATGCAACTGAGGAAGAGTTGTCTCACGGTCATGTTCATGGTCCACACAGTCACCATTAAAACTAACTTTTAATTTTATTTTATTGGTCTGAAAAGTTTAAGCCTTTCAGAGTTTATAGACTTGACTTAAATTTTGAAAGCCGCTTTTCAGACTTGTTTTTTATCTTTCCAAAAAATTAAAATCAAACTATTTATTAAATTCAAATAAAAACAAAGTGTATTGAATATGGATACAGATAACCTCAGTCAAAATTACAAAGCCGGATATGTGACTATCTTTGGCGAACCAAATGTCGGCAAATCTACTCTTATGAATGCTGTTTTGAACACAAAACTTTCAATCACAACTCCAAAACCACAAACTACACGAAGAAAAATTTTAGGTATCTACTCAGACGATGAAGCACAAATTATCTTTCTTGACACACCGGGATTGATTGAACCGAAATATCTTTTACAACAAAAAATGGTCGAAGCAATCCACAACGCACTAAATGAATGTGATTTGATTTTGGCTGTTGTTGATGTGACAGAACGAGTTCTAAAGAATTTTGAGAATAAACTAATTCCTGTTTTATTTCCGTTTTCAGGTAAGAAAAATATTTTTCTTGTAATAAATAAGATTGACTTAATTACTAAAGAAGAAGTTCTTCAAATGATTGATTCAATGAAAGATAAATTTAAATTCGATGAAATTATACCTTTGAGTGCTTTGCACCAATTTAATGTTCAAGAATTGACAGAGACTATTAAGAAATATTTACCAGTTCACCCACCATATTTCCCGACTGATATTTTAAGTCAGGAGCCGGAAAGATTTTTTATTGCAGAAATAATTCGAGAAAAAATTTTTGAAACCTATCGTGATGAAATTCCTTATTCAACAGAAGTTGTTGTTGTTGAATATAAAGAACGACAAAAAGGTAAAGATTATATCAATGCTGAAATTTATGTTGAGAGAGAATCTCAAAAGAAAATTATTATTGGTAAAGATGGTGAGGCGCTGAAAAAAATTGGTGAAAAAGCGAGAAAAGACATTGAGAATTTTATAGGTAAAGGAGTTTACCTTGAATTATATGTTAAAGTAAGAGAAAACTGGAGAGATAACCCACGCTGGATTAGAACTTTCGGATATTGAAATTGCATTTCTATGAGACTAAAAGCTGAATTAATCCTGTTTCTGATAACTTTTATCTGGGCGGGAACTTTTGTAATTATCAAACCTACATTGCAATTCATTTCACCGCTTCTATTTGTGACAATTAGATTTTTAATCGCTGCTCTTGTATTAACTTTAATTTATCGAGAAAAAATTCTCAGGATTCCAAAATCAACAGTTAAAATGGGAAGTATTCTAGGAATTTTTCTTTTTATAGGTTTTGTCGTTCAAACCATTGGGCTAAAATACACGACTGCTACAAAATCAGCTTTAATTACAGGTACATTTGTAGTTTTCACTCCAATTCTTCAAGTCCTTATCGAAAGAAAACCGCTGAAGGTGGGAAGTATTATTGGCGTGATTTTAGTTTTCACAGGTTTATTATTCCTTTCATCCAACGAGAATAATTTAATCGATTTGATTTCTACGATTGGAAAAGATTTCAACTTTGGTGATTTGTTAACTTTAATTTGTGCAATATTTTTTGCAGCATACATTGTTTATCTTGATATAATTTCTGATAAAACTGATTTCAATGATGTTGTCTGGCTGCAAATCGTGGTTACATTAATTGGTTCATCTATTTTGATGTGGGGATTCCACTTCTTTCAAGTCGAACCGATAAAGTTTACTTTTAATTCACAGGTGATACTGACAATTCTTTATACTTCAATCTTTGCGACAATTATCACAACTTTTCTTCAAACAAAATATCAGAAATATACTTTGCCAACGAGAGCAGCAATAATTTTTACATCAGAGCCATTACTTGCATCAATTCTAGCTTATTTAATTTTGAATGAGACAATTGGTATTTTTGGAGTGATTGGTGGAGTTCTGATAATTCTTGGTGTCTTAACTTCAGAGTTATTTGATGATTTTGTAAAATACAAAGGAGTTTAAAAATGAAGATTAAAAATTTATTACTTCTTTTGCTTATCATTTTTGTTTCCTGTCAACAAAAACCTGAAGTTGATTATAATAAAGAAATACAGGAAGTCCTGCAGTTCTTAAAAGACTATTCAGCATTTGTTAACAAAAATTCTGTTGAAGACTTTAAACTTTACTGGAGAACAGAAGAGGGGATAAGTTACATTCCTTTAGAAAAGGATAGTGCAATAGTGGGATTTGAAAATGTTTATAACTACTTCAAAAAACAGACTGAGGAGGTTTCTAAAATTGAATACTCATCCTGGAATGCTTCAGTATGGATTAATCCTACAAAGAGCGAAGCTGTTTTAGTTTTTCTTTCATCCAAAGGTCTTCAGTTTAAAAATGGATTTAATTTGGGTTTCTACCCAATTCGCAATTCAGCTGTTCTTAGTAAATTTGAAGGTAAGTGGAAACTTGTAAGTCTTCACGAATCTGTTAGACAGAAATGAGAGCTCATATAATTGTTACAGGATTAGTTCAGGGAGTTGGTTTTAGATATTTTATTTACCGAAGAGCAACTGAGCTAGGTCTTAGAGGATTTGTTAGAAATCTTTTTGATGGAAATGTTGAAATAGTTGTCGAAGGTGATAAGGATAAAATTCAAATCTTGATTGAACATGCGAAGATTGGTCCTCGATCAGCTTATGTAAAAGATGTTAAAGTTGATTGGGAAGAGGATAAAAACGAATTCAAAGATTTTCAAATAAAAGGATGGTGATGAATTTTAGTTTTCGTACCGGAATTGGTTACGATGTCCACAAACTTGTCAGCGGCAGAAAATTATTTTTAGGTGGGATTGAAATTCCATCAGATGTTGGTCTCGAAGGTCATTCAGATGCAGATGTTTTGCTTCACTCCATTTGTGATGCCTTATTGGGTGCTGCGGCTTTAGGTGATATTGGCAAGCATTTCCCAAATACTGATGAGAGATATAAAAATATCAGTAGTTTAATATTACTCGAAAAAGTAAATGAATTAATTTCTGCAAATGGTTTCTCGATCGGGAATATTGATTCAACGATATTGGCTGAGAAACCTAAACTACTTCTTTATATTGATCAAATGAGAAATAAAATTGCAGAGACATTGAATTTAGAAATTGATCAAATTTCGATTAAAGCTACAACAAATGAAAAGATTGGTTTTATAGGAAGAGAAGAAGGAATAGCCGCAATTTCCATTGCACTTATTTTCAGAAAAAATTCCGAGCAATAATGGTTGAGCAAATCATTGAATTTCTTAAGACAATAAATCCAATTTTTATTTATCTCGCCGTTTTTGGAATTGCTTTTATTGAAAATCTTTTTCCACCATTCCCAAGTGATGTAATTGTTGCTTTCAGTGGGGCTCTTGCAGCTGTTACCGATATATCACTTGTTCTTGTAATCCTTTTTGCTGTGACTGGAAGTACGACTGGTTTTGTTGTGATGTATTTCATCGGAAAATTGGCAGGTGATAAAATTCTGGAAGCTGGTAAAATAAAATTTATTTCGCCTGAAGCAGTCTTTACAGTTGAAAAATGGTTTAAAAAATATGGTTACTGGTTAATCATTGGTAATAGATTTTTAGCAGGAACTCGTGCAATTATTTCTTTTTTTGCTGGAATGAGTGAAATGGAATTGAAACGAACAATTGTTTTGAGCGCAATTAGTTCTCTGATCTGGAATTTGATACTTATTTTTGTTGGATTTTATGTTGGACATAATTTGTCTAAAATTAGTTTTTACATTACAACATATAACAAGGTAATTTTTGGACTTATTCTTGCAATTGCAATCTTTTACATTGTAAGATTTTTTATAAAACGAAAGTCAAATCGTAAAAAATGAAAATTGAAGTCAAATCGGATCTTATCAAAAATTTAACACTTGCACTTTTGTCTTCTATTTTACTTTCATTGAGTTTTCCACCTTTCAAAACAGGTTTCTTTGCTTACTTCGGTTTGGTTCCAATTTTGATTTTCATCAATCGAGTTAAAAATTATCTTGAGCTTTTAAGATATACTTATCTGAGTATGTTGCTCTTTCACTCTTTTACTCTTTTCTGGATTGGAGGATGGACTTCTAAAACAGATCCATTTATGATGATTGGTTCAGTTGCCCTAATTTTAGTGCATCCAGTATTTTACTGGATACCATTTATTATTTTCTACTTCATAAAAAAACATCTTGGTAGTAAAACTGCACTTTTTGCTTTTCCATTTTTGTGGAATGCACTCGAATATTTAAGATCAATTGATGAAACAGCTTTTCCGTGGCTTACACTTGGAAATACCCAATCATACTATTTGCCAATAATTCAAATTACTTCAATCATTGGAGTTTACGGTTTATCTTTTTTGATTGTACTCTTTAATGTTTTACTCTACACTGCATATAAAAATTTCCGATACGAAAGTTTTCGTTTTACTTTAAATAAACTTGCAATTATTGTAATCATTTTAGTTTCATTGTTCATTTATGGCAAAGTGAATTTAAATGATGCAATTTATGATGGAAAAAAAATTCGCATCGGTGTCGTTCAACCAGATTTTGATCCATGGGAAAAATGGGAAGATGAAGTTAATCCACAATTAGATGTTTATTTAAAACTATCAGATAGTGCAGCACAAAAGGGAGTCGAGTTAATTGTTTGGCCCGAAAGTGCTCTTCCTGTTTATCTTTTGAGTGGGAATTATCCGGATGAAGTTAGACGAATAAAAAGTTTTTGTCGAGAAAAAAATGTTGCAATTGTAACTGGGTTACCGCTTGTTCATTTTCACTTTTCAAAAGAAAATGCAAAAAAAGATAGTAAAATTTCGAGAGATTCTTCTTATTACTATGATACATACAATGGTGTGGTTTTATTTCTTCCCGATTCAGATTTAATTCAAGAATATGGGAAGATGAATCTGGTTCCTTTCGCTGAACGAGCCCCTTATCTTAGATATCTTCCATTTTTAGGAGATTTAATTAAGTGGAGTGTTGGAATTAGTAATTGGAGCGTGTGGGATAGTCAAACTGTTTTCAATTACAAATTTAGAGATGGAGATACAGCTAAATTTTCTGCTGTTGTTTGTTATGAATCGATTTTCCCATCTTTCAATGCAGAATTTGTAAAACTTGGAGCTCAATTTCTAATCGTAGTAACAAACGATAGCTGGTATGGAAAACTTGCTGGTCCATACCAACATAAACAATATGCAGTTTTTCGTGCAGTTGAGAATAGAAGATGGATCGTTAGATCTGCAAATGGTGGAATAAGCTGTATAATTGATCCATACGGCAAAACTATTTATGAAACGAATTTATTTGAAAGGACTTATTTTGTGGGAGATGTTTATTTAAATAATGATTTGACTTACTATGTTCAATATCGGGATATAATCTGCTATGCTTCACTGATCCTTTCAGGATTATTCTTACTGATGTCTTTATTCAAAAAATTTGGAGTTAAAAAAGATGAGAGTAATTGATTTAAGAAGTGATACTGTAACCAAACCATCCAGAGAGATGAGAGAATTTATGATGACTGCAGAAGTTGGAGATGATGTCTTTGGTGAAGATCCTACTGTTAATAAGCTTCAAGAGAAAGTAGCGGAATTATTAGGTAAAGAATCAGCCCTTTATGTTCCAAGCGGTACAATGGGAAATCAACTTTGTATTAAATCTCACACTCAACCGTGGGATGAACTCATTTGTGATAAAGATGCTCATATCTATAATTACGAATCAGGTTCAATCGCTGGTTTATCTCATGTTCAGGTAATACCACTAAATGGGAAAAATGGAATTTTCACCGCTGAGCAAGTCGAAGAGGCAATTCGACCAGAAGCATACTATCTTCCGAAGACAAGACTTGTTTGCGTTGAAAATACTCACAATCGTGGTGGTGGTTCAATTTTTCCAATAGAGGAAATAAAAAAAATTAAAGATGTGGTTGATAAATACCATTTGAAATTTCATCTTGATGGTGCAAGGTTATGGAATGCTTCAATTGCAACTGGAATCAGTTTGAAAGAATATGCTCAATATTTTGATTCAGTTTCAGTTTGTCTTTCGAAAGGTTTAGGAGCTCCAGTTGGTTCAGTTATTGCCGGTTCAAAGGAATTCATTAAAATTGCTCATCGTTATCGAAAAGCTTGGGGCGGTGGTATGCGTCAAGCTGGTATTCTTGCTGCCGCAGGACTTTATGCAATTGAACATAATTTTCAGCGACTTGCTGATGATCATCGAAGAGCTAAATATTTTGCAAAAGAGATTTCTAAAATATCGCGGATTAAAATCGATCCCGATTCAGTTCAAACTAACATAATTTTATTTGAAGTTGATGGATTAACAGCTGCTGAGGCTTGTCAAATTTTAAAAAACCAATCAAAAACTGGTGCGAGTTTGCTTTTATCAGTTGGAAAAAAATATTTAGTTCGTGCAGTTACTCATCTCGATGTGAATGATGATGATATTGAAGAAGCTATTAAAATTTTGAAACACTATTTCAACTGATAAAATTTTTAATTAATAAAAGGTGTGAGAAGATGGAAATGCAATTTGATGTTTCGAAATTTCCAGTTCAACTTCAAATTCAAGTAAGAAGTTATGAAGTTGACTTTCAAAATGTTGTAAACAACGCGGTATATTTTAATTATTTCGAACTTGCAAGAATTGATTATCGCAAGAAGATGGGATATAAATTGAATCCCAATGGGACATTTTCAGATGGACTTTTATTTTTCGTTGCTCACAATGAATGTGATTACTTTGCCCCGGCCTATCTTGAAAATGAATTAATTATTTACACTCGAATTGATTACATAAAAAATTCTAGTTTGAATTTTGAACACTTAATTTTCAATAAATCAACCGATCAGTTTATAGCTCATGGGAACGGTGTAATTGTGAATGTGGATCCAATAACATTGAATCCAGTATCAATACCAGATACAATGATCGAAGAAATTAAAGCATTCGATAAAGAAGTAAAAATTTTAAGATGAAAGAATTAGTATTCGACATCGAAACAGTCGGGTATCCAATCGAAAATTTTGATGAATACCAACAAGAATATCTTTTGCGTTTTGCAAATCTTGAAGAAACTGAAGAAAAACGACAACAAAAAATTGATGAGACAATTCGCTATTTAAATTTGAGTGCATTAACTGCTCAAATTGTTGCAATTGGATTATATGATTTACAAATGTCGAAAGGTTTGGTCTTATTTCAATCCGAAAATAAAGAGCATTACAAAACAGAAAATGGTGATTTTACTTTTCACTCTGGTGATGAAAAATATTTAATTGAAAAATTCTGGACGATTGCTTCAAAGTACGATAGATTTATTTCATTTAATGGAAGAAATTTCGATGCACCTTTTCTTTTACTTCGTTCAGCAATTTTGAGAATTAAGCCATCAAAAAATTTGCTTTCTTACCGTTATGATTCAAAATTTCACTGTGATTTGCTTGAGCAATTTACATTCTATGGTCTGACTAGAAAATACAATCTTGACTTTTATTGCAAAGTTTTTGGAATTGAAAGTCCAAAAAGAGGTGATGTGACAGGTTATAATATCAACGAGATTTATAACCAGAAAAGATTTAGAGAGATTGCTGAATATTGCAGTCAGGATTTGAAAGCTACAAAAGAACTTTATTTGATTTACAAAGAATATCTGGAATTTAATTCAAAATGAAAGAACCAGAAGTCACGCTTGAGCTTGCATTAAAACACGGATTAACCGAAGAAGAATTCGAAAGAGTAAAAAAGTTTTTGGGTCGTAATCCAAATTATACTGAACTTGGTTGTTTCAGTGTAATGTGGAGTGAACATTGTAGTTATAAAAACTCAATTGCTCTTCTTAAAACATTACCAAGAAGCGGGAAAAGATTGTTAGTTCAAGCTGGCGAAGAGAATGCTGGTTTAGTTGATATTGGCGATGGACTTGCAATTGCATTTAAGATTGAAAGTCATAACCACCCTTCAGCAGTTGAGCCGTATCAAGGTGCTGCCACTGGAGTAGGTGGAATTCTTAGAGATATTTTTACAATGGGGGCAAGACCAGTAGCAGCTCTAGATTCACTTAGATTTGGAAATCTTGATAATCCAAAAACAAAATTTTTGCTGAATGGTGTTGTAAAAGGAATAGGTGATTATGGGAATTGTTTTGGTGTTCCCACTGTAGCTGGTGAAGTTTATTTCGAAGAGGCTTATCAAGATAATTGCCTTGTTAATGTAATGGCAGTAGGTGTTGTAAAAACTAATCGAATTGCAAAAGCCGTTGCGAAAGGTAAAGGAAATCCAGTTTTTATTGTTGGCTCATCAACCGGTCGAGATGGAATTCACGGAGCAACATTTGCTTCTGAGGAATTATCTGAAGAAAGTGAGACGCGAAGATCAAATGTTCAGGTCGGTGATCCATTTGCTGAAAAACTTTTACTCGAAGCAACCCTTGAAGTCATTAAGAAAGATTTGATTATTGGTATTCAGGATATGGGTGCGGCTGGAATTATTTGTTCAACCAGTGAAATGAGCGCTCGCGGTAAAAGCGGAATGAAAATCAATCTCGATCTAGTTCCTCTTCGTGAAAACGATATGATGCCTTACGAGATTCTTCTTTCCGAGTCTCAGGAAAGGATGCTGGTTGTTGGTAAAAAAGATTGTGAAGATGAAATAAAAAGAATTTTTGAGAAATGGGATTTGCAATGTGTACAAATTGGTGAAGTAATTGATGAGGATATCCTTGAGTTTTATAAAGATGGGAAACTCTCTGCAAAAATTCCTGCATCATATCTTGTTGTTGGTGGAGGTGCACCGGTATATTATAGAGAATCAAAAAAACCAGATTACATTGATAAACTGGCAAATGTAAATTTTAATGATTTGCAGGAAATAGAAGACTTAAACAATGCACTAATAAAACTACTTTCATCTCCAAACATTACAAACAAATCCTGGATTTATTATCAATATGATTACACCGTTGGAACTAACACAGTTGTTAAACCAGGATTTGATGCAGCAGTAATGAGAATTAAAAAAACAAATAAAGCAATTGCAGTTAAAACAGATTGTAATGGAAGATATGTTTACTTAAATCCCAGAAGAGGAACAATGATTGCAGTAGCTGAAGCTGCAAGGAATGTTGCCTGCACTGGGGCAATTCCAATTGCAATTACAAATTGCTTGAATTTCGGTAATCCATACGATCCAGAAATTTACTGGCAATTTAAAGAAGCAATTGAGGGAATGAAGGAAGCTTGTATTGAATTTGATACTCCTGTCACTGGTGGCAATGTTAGCTTTTATAACGAGAGCAAAAATTTTACCGTCTATCCAACTCCTGTAATTGGTATGCTTGGACTTATTGAAGATGTGAAATACATCACTTCATCTTATTTCAAAGATGAAGGGGATTTAATTTATTTAATAGGAGAAACAAAAAATGAAATTGGTGGAAGTGAATTCCTGAAAACATTTTTTAATCGCGTAGAAGGTGAAATTCCCGAGATTGATTTAAAACTCGAAAAAAAAACCATCGATAACCTTATTCAGGCTATAAAATCGGGTCTAATAAAATCCGCTCATGATGTGAGCGATGGCGGACTTTCTATTGCTCTTGCTGAATGCTGTATTATGAACCGAACAAATCAAATTGGAGCTGAAATATCTCTCAAAATTAATTTCAGAAATGATTTTTATCTTTTTTCTGAATCTCAATCAAGATTTGTTGTCACGATCGATCCTCAGAATCAAAAGAAGTTTGAAGAGCTTTTTTATTCAAACGGAATGAGGTTAGAGCAAATAGGGAAAGTGGGTGGAAAAAGATTGAAAATTAACGATTTAATTGATTTATCCTTAGAAGATATTGAGGATGCTTATTATAATTCCTTCAAGCGTTTTATGGAAGGCAAATGATTCTTCTTACAGAAGCGAAAAAATATTTTAAGAAAAGATTAACCGCCTTTTGGAATTCCCTGAAATTCTATTCTGTAAATATTTATAATAAGATGGATCATCATCACGCATTCATCTTCGCTTCGGGTTTGACATACAATATTTTGTTGTGCATCATTCCAATGGTTTTGATCATATTCTCCATTTTAGGTTCTATTCTCCAATCTCAAGAACTTTTGATTCAAATTAGCTTAGTGATAGATGATATGATCCCAATTTCAGATTATTCTGATAAGATAAAAGAAATTCTTTTCGAAAGAATTGGCGAATTCATTAAATATAAAACTTTGGTTGGATCAATTGGAATTGTGGGGCTATTCTTTACAGCAAGTGGATTATTTTCAACTTTACGAACGATTTTAAATAACATTTACGGAATTGAAAGAGGGAAGAACATCTTCATTGCAAAAATACGAGATATTGGAATGGTGTTTTTGACTCTTCTGTTTTTTCTTGTAGTAATTTTAATAAATCCTTTGTTTCAAATTTTAAAAGATTTATTCAGTAGAATTAATTTTTTAAAAGATTTCGATTTCTCATTGTTTGATCAATTTTTAATTAAAATTTTACCTTTTGTCTTAACTTTTATTATGATGCTTTTAATTTATTCTCTTGTTCCATATAGAAAGATGAAAAAGAGAGTTTATTTTATATCAGCTCTCTGGGCAACAATTTTATTTCACATCGCTCAAGGAGCATTTACTTATTATGTTACAAATATTGCAAACTATTCTAAGATTTATGGAAATGTTGCTTTTATAATAGTAACCGCTTTGTGGCTTTACATTATATCAGTAATTTTTATTCTTGCCGCAATTATTGGCCAGATTTATAGAGAAAGACACGATTTAATGTCAACCAAATTAAGAGATGGGTTTTTTAAATAGACCTGGCTAAAACACACAATCCTTTTTTACCTCTATATCTAATAAAACCTTTATCTTTATTCTCATTATTTAAATCAAGAGTAAAAATTTCTTTCCAAACTTAAGTAACTGAGTTACAAATATTTTGTAATCAATTTATCCTTAAGTATACCTTGAATATTAATTTAAGTTCACTTAAATTATTTATATAATGTAGCTTAAATATGATTAATGTTTCAAAAGAAGATTATTTAAGAGTTATTTACAAAAATCTCGAAGAAATGGAGATCGTAAATCCGGCTACAATTGCTGAGCAGTTAAATATCTCAAATTCAGCAGTAACAGATATGTTAAAAAAACTTACAAGGGAGAAATATGTGAGTTATACTCCATATAAAGGAATCCAATTGTTAGAAAAAGGTAAAGCAGAAGCTATAAAACTTGTAAGAAGACATAGAATTTGGGAAACTTTTTTATATAAAGTTGTTGGACTCTCTTATCATCAGATTGATGAAGAAGCTGAAAATCTTGAACATAGTTCATCTGACAATCTAATTGATAAACTTGAAGAAATTATGAATTATCCTGAATTCGATCCTCACGGACATCCAATTCCAACAAAGAATGGAAAAATTCCAAGACAGAAAAAAGCAATTCCTCTTGAACAACTGGAATTAAGTAGTTCCGGAATTATTCAGAGAGTAAATGATCACAGTAAAGAATTATTAAAATATTTATACGAGACAGGTCTGGTTGTTGGAAAAAAAGTTACAGTTCTTGAGAAACGACAATTTGACAATTCAATGGTTGTGAAGGTTGAGAATAAAAGTCAAACAATAAGTGAAAAAATTTCTCGAAACATATTTGTCGAAAAAATAAAATGACTAAAAAACTTTCTGAAATGAAAATCGGCGAAAAAGGGATGATTGTCAACGTTAATCTAAATGGATTGACAAGAAGAAGACTTCTCGATTTAGGCTTTATACCTGGAACTGTGATCACCGTTGTTTTCGAAAGTCCACTTGGTGATCCTGTCGCTTATCTTGTACGGGACACAATAATCGCTTTACGAAAAGATGAAAGTGAACAAATTGAAGTGGAGTTAATCAATTAACTATGCTCTGGAAAAAGAAAAATAATTCACAGCAACTGGTTCAGATCGATATTCTTCCAAAAAGAAAAAACAAAATAATTGCACTGGCTGGAAATCCTAATACTGGTAAAAGCACAATCTTTAATCGATTAACCGGGCTGAAACAGCATACAGGGAACTGGCCCGGCAAAACTGTTACAAGAGCTGAAGGAATTTTTAAAATAGAAGATGAAGAATATACTCTTATCGATTTACCAGGGACATACTCACTTCTTTCGACTTCTGAAGATGAAGAAATTGCACGAGACTTTATTTTATTTGGCAATCCCGATGCAACTGTGATTGTGTGTGATGCATCTGTGCTTGAAAGAAATTTAAATTTAGCTTTTCAAGTTATGCAGATTACTAATCGTTGTATTTTGTGTGTGAATCTGATTGACGAAGCGAAACGAAAAGGGATTGAAATCGATAAAGAAGCTCTTGAGCGTGAACTCGGTATTCCGGTTGTTTTGACTAATGCTCGTTCTGGCGAAGGTATTGAAGAATTGAAAGAAAAAATTTATTTAATTTCAAATCGCATTTTAAAACCTAAACCAAGAAGAATACATTATAGAAAAGAAATTCAAGAGAAATTAAATCAACTTGTTCCCTTAATTGAGAAAGCTTTTCCTGGATTGTATGCGAGTAACTGGATTGCTCTTAGATTGCTTGAAGGTGATCAAAAAATCAGAAAAGCAATTGAACAAGGAAATCTTTTAGAAATAATTCACAAAGGTTTGAATAATAGAAATGGTGAATTAAAATGAAAGAAGAAATCGATCAAATCCTTGAGATAGCTGATAGTTGCAAGACTGAGTTGAAAAATAAAATTGACGATTTACTCGTTGAAGAAATTTACATCAATGCAAGTAGAGTTGTCTCAAGAAGTGTAAGAAAGAAATCAGAAGGAATTCATCAGTTCGAATTAAAATTGGATCAACTATTAACTTCAAAGTATTTTGGTTTTCCTTTAATGCTTTTACTTCTTGCTGGAGTTTTTTTTCTTACAATAAAGGGTGCCAATTATCCTTCTGAGTTACTTGCAAGCGGTTTATTCTGGCTCGAAGGAAAATTAAAATTGTTTTTTGAGTTAATTGAAGCACCATACTGGCTATCTGGATTTTTAATTGATGGAGTTTATCGAGCGACTGCCTGGGTTGTCTCAGTAATGCTTCCACCAATGGCAATTTTCTTTCCAATCTTTACAATTCTTGAAGATGCAGGGTACTTACCTCGAGTTGCTTTTAATCTCGATAAACTTTTCAAATGGGCTGGCGCACACGGGAAACAAGCACTAACAATGGGAATGGGTTTTGGTTGTAATGCTGCGGGAGTCGTTTCTACAAGAATAATTGATTCACCACGCGAACGACTAATTGCAATCCTTACAAATAATTTTGTCCCTTGCAATGGTAGATGGCCATTAATAATTATGCTCGCTACGATTTTTGTTGCTGCATCTTTTCCGGCAAGTATTTCATCTTTTATTGCAGCCGGAACTGTAGTAGGTGTAACTTTATTCGGAATTTTAATTACTCTATTAGTTTCAAAATTACTTAGCAATACTTTATTAAAGGGAGAACCTTCGGCATTTAAATTAGAATTGCCTCCATATCGTAAACCTCAGATCCTAAGAATTCTTTATACTTCTTTTATCGATAGAACTTTATTTGTGCTTGGAAGAGCAATTACAATGGCAGCTCCAGCTGGTGGATTAATTTGGTTACTTGGTAATATTCACATTGCTGGCAGAACTTTAATGTCTTATGGAGTAGAATTTTTAAATCCTGTTGGAAAAACAATCGGGCTTGATGGAGCAATTCTTCTTGCCTACATTATTGCAATTCCTGCAAATGAAATTATTATTCCAACAATCATTATGATATATTCTTCTCAGACTAAAATGGTTGAACTTGAACTTTCGCAATTGAAGTCTTTATTCATCCAGAATGAATGGACTGTTTTGACTGCAATTTGTTTGATGCTCTTTTCTCTTTTACATTATCCTTGCTCAACCACAACTTGGACAATTTACAGGGAGACGCGAAGTGTTAAGTGGACGGTTATTTCGAACCTGCTGCCTTTATCAATTGCTTTTTTAGTCTGTTTTATTGTTTATCGAATTGGACTTTTATTAATGTGATCAGTCAAGTAATATTTTTAAAGCATAGATTATTAAAAATACGGCAAAGATTTTCTTGATAATATTTTCAGGTACATTCACTGCCCAGTTAGATGAAATATAACTTCCAATAACAAAAGTAATGATTAAAATTACAGCGGCTCTCACATCCACATATCCAGCTTTGTAATAGTTATAGGCTGCAAGTAGTCCAATTGGAGGAAGCAACATAGCAAGTGATGTCCCTTGAGCCAACTTTTGTGAAAAGTTAAGTAATAAAACTAAGGATGGAATTACAATTACCCCACCACCAATTCCAAGAACTCCACTCAATCCACCTGTAAGTAAACCTATTAGGATTAAAATTAAAATTTGAAGGAACTCAGTCATCGATTTAATCTTTAATTTGATGTTCCTGAAATCGAAAGAGAATTTTTCCCATTGACTCCGTCGACTTCAATTTTAATACTAACAGGTTGAGCTTCGATTTTGTCTGGATCAGCATCAACAAGCGTGAAACTAAATTGTGTCCAGCTGCGACTTTGAGTATCTGGCATATTAATACTTATGTCGCCCTGTGCTTTAACATTTCCTTCAACTGTTACTGTTATCGTGTTTCCTGAAGCAATTGGATTACCATTTAAGTCAGCAACTGTATAAAAGAAAGTTTGTGAACCGCCATTTGGAATATTAAACGAAGTTGGTGAAACGGTAATTTGTGGATGACCAGAGAAAAGAATTATAATTTCTCTTGAAATAGTTTGATTGTTTTCATCTGCGGTTGAAGCTTTTATTGTCGCAAATCCAGGACCAAGTGTAGGATGAATTGGTGCAGGTAATGCGGTTATTAAAGTTGCTGTAGCGATCCCCATTTCATTTGTTGTTGCAGAACCTTGAATTATTCCGCCAGTGGTTGAATAATAGACAATTGTGTTCGGCTTAACTGGATTTGAATATTTATCACCGACATAAGCCGTGATATTGTCCGTAAATCCATATTTAACTAATCCTGGAACATTGTAATACTCAGCCGCAATTGAAAAGTGATTATAATCTGGTAAGCCTCCGTGAATTGCAATGTTTACAGGTTTGGAACGAATAATTCTTGTTCCAAGATTAATTTCTGCAATTATTTGAACAACACCAGCAACCGTTCCACTTGTCACATTAACAGAAACTCTTCCCTCACTATTTGTTTTCTTTGATGGGGGATCAATGAAAAGCCCGCCACCTGGATTTGCACCTAAGGTGAAATTAACCGTTACAGATTTAGTAATATCAATTGGATTTCCACTTGAATCACGGACTTCAAATGTTAGAGTTGTGGTTTCGTTATAACCACTTTCTCTTACTCCAATTGAAGGGAATGTTTGTTGAACTAAAACTATGCTTGCAGGTAATCCGGATGTTGAAGTTGTTTTAATCTTTTCAATTTTGAGTGTAGGCACATCAATTGTTCTTCCCGGAACTGCAAAAACTTTTGTTGAGTCACTTTTATAGTTTTCCTTAGAAGCAATAACTATTAAGTCAATGCTTTTGGAAATTTTTATTGTTTTGGAATACTTTCCATCGGCACCTGTTGTAGTTCCATATTGTGTTGTATCTGCTAAAATTTTTACGGCTGCATTTTCAATGGCCTGCCCAGTTTCAAAATCAATTACCTGACCCTGCAAGGTTACTTCTTCAAGTTTAGGACTTTCAGGTTGAGTTGGAGATTTTCCACAACTTGTGAAAAAGAAAAACATTGAAATTAAAATAAATGCGATGGATAGTAATTTAGTCTCTTTCATTTTTGTTAACCTTTATTTTATAAATCTTATTCAATTTTATGATAGATTAAGTTGAATGTCAAGAAGAATAAAATTTATTATTGTGATTGGTTGAAAATTTTCACTTCCAGGACGCAAATATGTTCGGTCTTTCTTAAGTAATAACAAGATGATTGTTAAGAAAAATAATCTGAATCAAATAATTAAAAGTTTGGTGGAAAAAATTTATCATTAATAATGATACTAAATTTTTTTAGTTTTAAAATAAAAATTTCTTTTATGGAAATAATTCTCCAAACAAAAAATCTTACCAAGCGTTTTAATAAACTTGTTGCCGTTGATAATTTAGATCTAATCGTCTATAAAGGCGATGTATTCGGTTTTCTTGGTCCTAATGGGGCAGGCAAAAGCACTACTATCAGAATGTTGACAAGTTTAATTTATCCCGATAAGGGTGAAATTTTTCTCTTTAACGAAAAACTTTCACCAAAGAATAAAAAAGTTCTTAGAAGAGTTGGTGCAATTGTGGAAAATCCTGATTTCTATCTTTATTTAACAGCATACAAAAATCTTGAATTACTTACCAGACTTTATGGAATTCAGCCAACTAAAAATCAAATAATGGAAATCCTTGAGTTTGTTGGACTTGCAAATAGGTGGAATAGTAAAGTAAAAACTTTTTCGCACGGGATGAAGCAGCGACTTGGCATTGCTCAGGCATTGCTTCACGACCCAGATTTAATAATTTTAGATGAACCTACCACAGGACTCGACCCACAAGGGATGAAAGAAATTAGAGATTTGATAATTCTGCTTTCAAAAGTTAAAGGGAAAACTATCTTTCTTTCTTCTCATCTGTTGCATGAAATTGAACTGGTCGCAAATAGAATGATTATCATTAATAAAGGGAAAAAAGTTGTTGAAGGAAATGTGAAAGATTTACTTGATGCAAAAAAATCAATTTTTGTCTTTGATGTTTCTCATCTTGATAAATCAATTCAGATCCTTTTACAGCACAATTTTATTAAAGATCAGGATTTCCAGATTGTGGATGAAAAATTAAAAATACTTTCAAATAAAATTCCTTTTTATGAATTAAACAAACTTTTTATTCAAAATGGAATTGATGTTTATTCATTTCAACCTTTGAGGACACTTGAAGAATTCTTTTTAGAGATCACACAAGGAAGTGAAAGATGATTTTTACTCTCATTTTATTTGAGCTTTACAAAATTTTTAAGAAATGGAGAACATACATTGGTTTTATTGCCTTCGGTTTGTTCATACCATTAATGATTTATGGAATTAGTGTAAGCGGGAATTTTTATTTAAGAAATTTAAGTCGTTCTCTTGGTGAAGATTTTATCATTGCTGGAAATTTACTCAATGGCTGGTTTGTTGCTTTCATAGTTTTTCAATTAATAATTGTGCATGTTCCATTTTTCATTACACTCGTTGCTGGTGATCTTTTCGCTGGAGAAGGAACTGCTGGTACATATCGAATGCTTCTAACAAGGCCAATCAGTCGGGAATTGATTGTAGTGTCAAAATTTTTTGCAGGCTATATCTATGCATTTGTCTTTATCCTTTTTTTTGCGTTAATGTCAACTGTTCCATCTCTTCTTTCACTTGGCTCAGGTGATTTACTAATAATGATAGATAAGTTTATTTTAATTCCAAAAAAAGATATTCTCTGGCGATTCATACTTGCATATCTTTCAGCATTTATTTCGATGAGTCTGGTTGTGAGTCTTGGTGCTTTGTTCTCTTCTTTTGTAAATAATGCAATCGGACCAATTGTTGGGACAATGGCTGTGATTGTAATTTTTCTAATAATAAATCAATTACCATTTGAAGTATTTGAAAAAATTTCTCCGTATTTGTTTACAAAATATATGAATGTCTGGTTAGAATTTTTTGAATATTCAATCGATTGGAAAAAAATTTTTGAAGCAATTTTAGTTTTAATAGGACACATAATTTTATTTTTCGGAATTACACTTTTTACATTTCGCAAAAAAGATATCTTAAATTAGGTTAAGCTATGAAGAAAGTTATTCTATTACTTTTAATAATTAGTCAGGTCAATTTTGCACAAAACAAAAACGCTGACAAAATTTTAGAAAGAGTAAAATCTAATTTTGATCTTATCCAAGATTACATAGTTAATGTAAGAGGAAAAGTTAATTTCCCCGATGCTGTCATACCAGAAATACAGGCGAAAATATATTTCAAAAAACCGGATAAATTCAAAGTTGAGTCAGAAAGTTTTTTGATTTTACCCAGGCAGGCAATTCGTTTCGGTCCTGATGTTCTATTAAAAAAAGATTTCTCAAGTATTCTCAGTGGTGAAATTGAAATCGATAACGTAAAACATTTTGTAATAAAAGTAATTCCCAATAGTCCTGATGATGAAGAAATAGTTACACTCTGGATTAATTCATCGAACTACACAATAAAAAAAATGACAGGAGTTAGTTCGAAATCTGGAAAATTGGAAGCTGAGTTCTCTTATTCATTAATCGATGGAAAATACTGGCTCCCCGAAAAAATTCAGGTCAATTTTGAAATAAAAAATTTGAGATTGAAAAGAAAATTAGATAAAGAATTAAAGATTTTAGATGATTCACCAAAATCCGGTTCGATTGTTTTAAGTTACTCAAATTACATTGTAAATAATGGAATTGATGATAGAGTATTCAATGAAAAAGAAAGATGATATTATTCAAGGGAGGCAATTAACTCTTCGAAAGTATGATGGTTATCTGACCGCATTGCATAAGTCATTAAAACATTTTTTTCCAATCTAAAAATTATTGAACAATTCTCGTGATCAACTTTCACAAAACTTTTCTTTCTTAAATCATCATGGATTTTTTGAAATAGGTCATAGTAATTCGTAAATCGTAAAGCATCAACTTCACATTCCATCATATAAACTGTATCGACTTCGCACTTGAAGAGAAAATGAGCTAGTAAACAATTATTTTGCTCTTCAATTCCTGCAACTGCGACTTTCCAATCAGTTTTGGGCATTACTGGATTTTTGATTCCATTAGCAAAGATAAATTGAATTGCTTGCTCATTATCTGAAGTAAAAATTGTTTTTTCGGGATATTTGTGATTTCTTAGATTTTTACAGTTCTCATAGACCATTGCTGCAAATTGTTGATAATATTTTTCTTCGGGACTTTTGAATGGTTGAAAGATTAAAATTGATATGATTACAATTAATCCGATTGCAAAAGAAATTCTGAATTTTTTCGTTTGGATAATTGAATCAAAAATCTCAGTTATTTTACCTTTTGGAGATTTTCTATGGACAAGACTTGAGATGATTTTATTTTTTATATGTTCAGGGCAGGAGACTTTTCTAAATTTTGTTGAAACTACTTTCTTTACAAGTAATTCAATTTTATAATCAAAAAAACAGGAATTACAAACACTGATATGATTTTGTGCATCAATTTTAATTTGTTCGTCAATTTGATCATCAACAAAAGCAGATAGATATTCTTGAAATTTTTTGCAATCCATTCCTTATTCACCTTGCTCGTCAACATTATAACCACGAGATTTTGCGTATTGATAAAGCTTAGTTGCAAGAACTTTTCTTGCTCGATGGATTCTTGATCTGACAGTTCCAATTGGTATATCGAGAAAGTCGGCAATTTCCTCGTAAGTCATACCTTCAACATCGCACATTAACAACACTGTTCTAAATTCTTCTGGTATTGATTTAATTGCTTCCATTACTTCATCATCAAAGATATTGTCATAAATTTCTCGATCAAGATTGTGTGGATTTTCTTGATCCGATTTGATTGTTTCATAAATTTCTTCAATTTCATCATAGTCAAATTTTTCTGGTGATCTTGTGTTCTTCCGATAAAAATTAATGAAAGAATTTTTCATTATTCTAAACAACCAAGCTTTACAATTAGTTCCTTTTTCGAATTTATCCCAGAAGCGATATGCCTTTACATAAGTTTCTTGCAAAAGATCTGCTGCATCATCTGAATCCCGTGTTAATTGAAGGGCAAAGTTATAGAGAGCATCCATATGAGGAAGAGCTTCTTTTCTGAATTCTTCATCCAGATTTTCGATTGGAGGTTTTGTTATCTGATCACTATCTTCAAGCATCTTACTTCAAATTTAAATCAATTAAAGATATCAAAAAATTCTTTACCTTTCCTCTTTTATTAAAATGAATTTGATTGGTTGGTTTTAAATTTCTTGTGCTCAAAATCATAATTGATAATTAACTCTCTTGCAAATATATTGTCTATATGAAAAAGCTATTTTTAATCTATCTTATTGTCTTATCCCTGTCAAGTGCGATTTATTCACAAAATGAAGTGCAGATTGCTCGTTTGAAATACAGCGGCGGTGGAGATTGGTATAATGATCCATCTGGTGAAGTTAATCTATTGAAATATGTTCAGTCAGTTACAGGAATTAAAACAAAGCCCGAATATGTTTTCGTGGATATTAATTCTGATAAAATCTTTAATTATCCGATTTTGTTTATGACCGGTCACGGAAACATTACATTTACAGAAAGCGAGGCGAAAAGGTTGAGAAAATATCTTGAGAACGGTGGCTTCCTTTATGCTGACGATGATTATGGAATGGACAAGGCATTTCGAAGAGAGATGAAAAAAGTTTTTCCTGATCAAGAACTTCAGGAAGTTCCATTTACTCATCCAATTTATCATTCATTTTTTCAATTTGATAAAGGATTGCCAAAAGTTCACGAACACGATAAAAAACCGCCGCAAGGTTTTGGATATTTTCTAAATGACAGACTTGTAGTTTTTTACACTTATGAAAGCAATTTAGGTGATGGCTGGGTTGAGTCCGATGTTTATAAAGATCCTCCTGAAATTCGCGAGCTTGCTTTCAGGATGGGAACAAACATTGTTGTTTATGCATTGACGCATTAAAAAATTTGAATTGATATGAAAGAAAAAAATTTTCAGAAATTTTTCGAAAGACTTGATAATATTGCGAAGCAATTGACTTTTATTAGTTTAATTGAGGGTACATTAAAGTCTCTTCTGATTTTTACATTTATTTTTTTCTTTGCTTCTTTGTTGGAGTTCTTCTTCTCCTTTGATAAATCAATTAGGCTTTTCATCTTCATTCTTGTCTTATTCGTTTTATCTTGGTTGATTTTTTACTTTTTAATTTATCCAGTCATAAAATTTTATCGAACGAATAAGAGCGAGGTATATCTTTCAGTTGGGCAAATCATAGGCAGACATTTTCAAGAAATCCAGGATAAACTTGTAAATGTATTGCAGTTAATTTTTAATCTCAATAAAGAGAATTATTACTCGAAAGAATTAACGGTTGCCGCAATTGAACAGAATATTAATTTCTTCGAAAAGTTTAATTTCGATGAAGTTGTAAGTAAAAAAAATCTGAATAAATATTTTAAGATATTTCTTATTACAATCACCATATTCGTTTTAGTTGGTTTCACCTTTCCCGATTTGCCCTTAGCATCGTACAGAATTTTGTATTTCAACAAAGATTTTGTCAAACCACCAGAATTCTACATCTTAATTGAACCGGGAAATGCTAAGATAACTAAAGGGGATAACTATTCTTGTAGAATAAAAACGATTGGAAAAGAATTAGACAAGCTGGATTTGTTTTACAACTTTGAAGGAATGGGAATTTTTGAAAAGATTTCTCTTGAAGCTGATTCATCTGGTGAGTTCAAATACACATTTATTTCACCGCCAAGAACCTTTAAAATTTATGCTGAAGCAAAAAATGTGAAGAGTGAGCTTTATACAATTGAGGTCGTAAATTTTCCAATTATTAAAGAGCTTCAGGTAAAAATAATTCCACCTGCTTATACAAAACTACCGATACAATTTTTAGAAGACGATGGGAACATCAATGCTATAAAAGGCTCTACAGTTGAGTTTTTAATTAAATCGAGCAAAGAATTGAGTCAGGCGAAAATTCTTTTTGAGGATTCAAGTTCAATTAACCTGAATATTAGTGGATTTCAAGCTTCTGCAAAATTTAGATTAATGAAAAATGGAGCATACAAATTGTTAATTAATGATCTGGAAGGTTATCCTAACTTAAATCCAGTTGAATATCAAATAAATTTAACTGAAGATTTGCCACCTTCAATTTCAATGCTTTCGCCAACTGGTACGGTTAATCTAACAGACAATATGCGAGTCCCTTTGCTTTTCAGAATTAAAGATGATTTTGGTTTCAGCAAATTGACTTTGAATTATAGATTGTCTTACTCTCGATATGAAACTCCAAAAGAAAAATACACGAAGATTGAAATTCCCTTTGGTAATTCACTCGATACGGTATTGACTTACATCTGGAATTTAAGCAGTCTAAATCTTGTAACCGAAGATGTTGTTTCTTACTATCTCGAAGTTTTTGATAATGATTATATCTCTGGTCCGAAATCGGCACAAACTCCCGTTATGCAAGTAAGACTTCCATCACTCGAAGAAATTTTAGCCGAAGGAAATCAGAAGTTTGAAAATACAATTGAAGATGCCAGTTCAATTCAAAGAGAAGTTGAAGAACTAAAACAAAAACTTGAAGAACTAGACAAAGAAATCAAAACACCAAAAGATTTGAAACAACAAGACAAACTAAGCTGGGAAGAACAGAAAAAGGCTGAAGACCTTGTCAAAAAACATGAAGAAGTTCTTCAAAGGGTCGATGAGCTCCAACAGAAGTTGAATGAACTTCAAAATCAATTGAATGAAAATAAAGCTTTATCAAAAGAGACTCTTCAAAAATTTATGGAGTTGCAGGAGCTTCTCAATCAACTTGATTCAAAAGAATTGAAGGAAGCTATTCAAAGATTGAACGAAGCGTTGAAGTCATTAAATCGACAGATGATGCAAGAAGCACTCAAGAATTTCAAGTTTAATGAGGAAAACTTTCGCGCAAGTCTTGAAAGAACTATCGAACTCCTTAAGAGGATTCAAATTGAACAGAAAATGGACGAAGCTATCAAACGACTTGAACAGATGAATCAAAAACTTGAAGACTTAATGAATGAATTAAACAATACGAATCCAAATGATCGAGATAAATTAAGTGAGTTAAGCAAACAGCAAGATCAATTAACAAAAGACATTGAAAATCTTGAAAAGAATCTTGAAGATTTAAAAGAAAAGATGGAACAATTCTCAGATGAAATGCCTACAGAAGAAATGAAAAAACTCTCTGATGAATTTGCCTCTCAAAATCCTCAGCAATGTTCACAACGCTCATCTGAGCAAATGAAAAAAGGTGATGTTAAGAGCGCAAAAGAAAATCAGAAAAGTCTTAAATCAAGTTTTGGTAAACTTCAGGAGGGACTTAATCAACTCAAGCAAGAAATGATGCGGAATCAAATGATGCAGACAATGATTCAGCTTCAAAGAATCACAACAGATTTATTAACACTTTCAAAGCAACAGGAGAATTTAAAAAATAAAACAAACAACCTTGAACCATCATCTCAGCAAGTCAATGAAGTTACTCGAAAACAAGCTGAGTTAATGGAAAATCTGAAAAACTTGATCGACAGAATGATTGAGTTATCAAACAAATCATTCGCCGTAACTCCTGAGATGGGCAGAGCTGTAGGCAAGGCAATGATGAGAATGAATGAATCAATTGAAAACTTGTTGAATAGAAATCTCTCCTCTTCAATTCAAACGCAAAAAGAAGCTATGGGTAACTTAAACGAAGCTGCTGATTTAATTCAAAATATGCTTCAGAATATGATGCAGGGTGGACAGGGCGGTGGAATGATGTCGTTTATGCAACGACTTCAACAAATGGCTCAACAACAAATGAATTTAAATAATTTGACGCAAATGCTCGGCGAAGGTCAAATTACAATGGAACAGCTTGCTCAAATGCAAAGACTTGCCGCTGAACAAGAAATGATTCGTAAATCACTTGAAGAGTTAAATCGTGAAATGAAAGAAAGCGGGCAATCGAGCAGATTGCTTGGTGATCTTGAAGATGTTGCAAAAAAAATGGAAGAAGTTGTCCGTGAATTAAAACAAAATAATATCAGCAACGATCTTATTCAAAAGCAAGAAAGAATTCTAACACGATTACTTGATGCTCAACGCTCAATGAATGAAAGAGATTATGAGAAAAGGAGAGAGTCACGACCAGGTGAGCAAATTACATCAAAACCACCAGATGAGCTTAAACTTAATCAGGATGATTTAATTTCACGACTTCGACAAGATTTACTCAAAGCGCTTGAAGAAGGTTACGCTAAAGATTACGAAATTCTAATCAGAAAATACTTTGAAGCACTACAAAAACAAAAATTGAATTTGAGATAAGAGAGTTTTTAATAAAAACCTATCTTCAGTTGAAAAGATTTTTTACTTAACTTCTCCAGTTAATTTTTAAATTGCTTTATGAAACTGATTGAAAAATTATTAAATCTGTTCTTTAAACAATATGCCCTGTTTGCTTCATTAATTGTTATGATTTTTTATTTACTTACTCTTGCACCTGGAGTAATTGCTTCTGACTCAGGTGAGCTTGCAACTGTTCAATACACACTTGGAATTGCTCATCCAACCGGCTATCCGCTTTTTACAATTCTTGGATTTCTTTTTTCTCACTTACCAATTCCACTTAAACCAATTACGAAGTTGAATCTTTTAACAGCACTCTGGTCAGTTGGTGCAATTTATGTCTTAACTATCACAATTAAATTTTTTCTAGATAACTTGTTTTCATGGAATTCTTCATTCTTAAATAAAGATGAGCGTATTTATGAGCGGTTTCAATTAAATGAGAAGACAAAAATTTTAATCTCAATTTTTGGTGGTCTTGTTTTTGGATTTAGTAAAACTCTCTGGTTTCAAAGTCTTTCAGTTGAAGTTTATAGCCTTCATATCTTTCTCTTTTCATTGGTTTTTTATTTCATAGTTAAAGCATTTGTTGAGAAAAAAGAAGAGACACAACTTTTTGATTTTAGAAACAATTGGTTTTTAGCTTTTTTATTTCTTGCACTTGGATTAACAAATCACCTTTCAACCATTTTTATTATCCCATCTTTTCTGTTTCTTTACTTTCACAACTGGGATTTCGGTAAAGAAAATCTTAAACGATTCTTTGTTTATACTTTAATTGGGATTTTGGTCGGTGGAATAATTTATCTTTATATTCCGCTTAGGGCAATGACGCAACCTTTTTTGAATTGGGGGAATCCTGTAACTCTGGAGAGTTTTATTAATCATATCACCGGAAGACTTTACCATCAATTTCTTTTCCCTTCTTTTGGCGAGTATGTTTCAAACATTGGGAAATTTTTGAATTCATTATCAATAAGTTTTGACAAATCTGTGTTTGAAGGTTCCGATTTTAGTGTTGTAATTATACTTGCATTTTTGGGGTTTTTAGTCTCTTTGTTTTATTTCAGAAATCTTTTTTATTTACTTATTCTGATTTTTCTAACTACGATGCTTATTTCTGCTCTGTATAATATTCCAGATATTGATGCTTATTATTTGCCTGCTCATTTTGTGATTGCAATATTTTCTTCCTTAGGATTTTTGTATTTGGTTACAATTAAGATGAAAGAAAAAAGTAAACGAATAGTCGCATCATTAATTTTTCTTTTATCAATTTTTCTCGAGATAAATCAAAATTATTCTCGAGTAGACTTGAGCAATCACACTTTGATGGATGACTATGTATTAACTTTGTTAAACTCAGTTGATGAGAATTCAATTGTTCTGAGTGCAAGATCATCTTTTTATTTCCCCAGTCTTTATTATCAATTAGTTGAAGGAGTAAGAAAAGATGTTGTAATAGCTGAGCATTATTTGCTTCAGCAAAAATGGTATTATACACAGCTCAATCGAATTCATCCTGAAATTATTACATTGAAAGATACAGTCGTAAGTCTAAGTTATGCTAATCGGAGTGTGTACTTCTCGCAAGAAATGTTGAATTTGAGATTACAGGGTGAAGTTAAAATTCCTGAGAATTACGAACTGGTTCCTTATCATTTTTTGTTTAAGCTTGTTCCTCGCGGATCTTATGTTGAAGAAAAGACACTCGACTACAATTTCGATTTTTCAAAAAAGCATCTTATCGAAACAAAAGAAATTGAAAACATAGTGGTTAATATGTTGTTGAATAGAGCTGTTTATGAACTTGTATATGGTCAAATTGAAAAATCAAAACAATATTTAGAAAAATTGAAGAAAAGTTTCCCTGATTATGAACTTCCTTCAAACCTTCAAAAAATTTTAAATGAATAGCTAATTATTAATGTGATTATCGTGTGGTTCGATGTGGATAAAAACATCTGCAATTTCGGGTAATTGAGTTATAAGTTCTTTTACTTCCTGCGCAATTTTATAAGCATCTTTTGTAGAATGGTTTTGATCAACTTTAATTTTCACTTCGACATGATATTTATTTCCGAACTGATGCGAACGCAATCCGCCGAGGCCAAGAACACCATTTACACTTTTTGCCCGGTTAGAAATTTCGTCAATCAGTTCTTGACTTGCAGCTTTTCCCATCAAATAATCAATATTCTCTTTTGCAACATGATAACCGGCTCTAAAAATGAAGAATGCAATTAAAATCCCCGCAACACCATCCAGATATTTTAAATTATAAGTAGATATAACGATTGCAATTAAAGCAATTAACGATGATAAAACATCATTCAGACTGTCAATCGATAAAGCTCGAACTGCAGGACTGTCATATTTTTTGCTGACCATTCTAAAGTAATAAGACATAAAAGATTTTAAAACGATTGTAATTGAGAGAACAATAACAGGGAAAATCAAAACATCTTGAATTGTTGGTTCTATAATTCTAACAATTGATTCACGAATAACTGTTATACCGGCAACTCCGGCGAAAATAGCGAGCATCATCGCTGCAATTGGTTGAGCCGCATGATGCCCATATTGATGATCTGAATCTGCATTTTTATAAGATATCTTTACTGAAAAGTAAACGGCGATATTTGTGAGTATATCTGAAAGCGAATTAATTGCATCGGAAATTACAGCAATACTATTGGAAAGAATTCCAGCGGTAAGTTTAATACAGAATAGAAATATGTTCGAGATAAGAGAGAAAGTTGAAGCTTTAATAACTTTTTCCTGCATATTCAGCTTCTTTTATTGACTATTTTATAGAAATTTTAAGTCCATTCCAAAATTTTCTAAGAAAGCCTTTTAAGCTGCGAGTTCTTTTTTAACGATAAAAGTAATATTTCGTTAAAAACTTCAATTAATAAGAGTAAAATTCAGTTTTAATTTTTCTTTCGAATAAAAAATTAATAATAAAGTGTTCGGACTGAATTTTAATTTTAATCATTTAATCAGTCCGAACAATTTTTCAAAGAAATACTTAACAGATCATTTAACTATGATGAGTAGGATTTCTTTTAATCATTAAATCAACTTTTCTCTTCCCATATTTGACATAAATTAACAATCACATCAACAGCTTTTTGCATATCCTGAACAGAAATCCATTCGAGCCTTGAATGAAATGCGTGCTCACCTGCAAAAATATTTGGACAGGGCAAACCCATATACGAAAGTCTTGACCCATCTGTACCGCCGCGAATGATATTCAATTTAGGTTTAATTCCTGCTCTCTCAACAGCTTCAAGTGCATATTTAACAACTTGTGGATACTGGTCAAGAACATATCTCATATTTCTGTAAGACTCTTGTACTTCAAACTTGAAACTTGCTTTTGGATATTTTGAGATAATTTCTTCCGCAAGAGTTTTTAGAAAAGCTTCTTTTTCTTTTAACCCTGATTCTTCAAAATCTCTAATTAAAATTTTAATTGTGGTTACATCAACACCGCCATTTAAGACATACGGATGAACATAACCTTCTCTTTTCTCAGTTGTCTCGGGCGAAAGAGAATCTTTAGGAAGTGCATCGATAAAATCGGCGGCTATTTTTATTGCATTGACTAATTTATTTTTGGCATATCCAGGATGACAATTAAATCCTTGAATTGTTAGGATTACTGTATCAGCACAGAAAGTTTCATTTTCTATCTCACCTAAAGATTCTCCATCAACGGTGTAAGCGTATTTTGCTCCGAATCTATCCAGACGAATTTTTTCTGTTCCTCTTCCAACTTCTTCGTCGGGAGTAAAACAAACTTTGATGGGTCCATGTTTAATTTCTGGATGTTGAATTAAATATCTCATTGCATCAACAATTTCTGCCAAGCCTGCTTTATTGTCAGCACCAAGAAGAGTTGTTCCGTCTGCTGTGATTATGTCGTTACCAATTTGTTCTTTTAAGTCCGGATGTTCTTCCGGGTCGATTACTTGCGTTGGATCAGCTGGAAGAATAATTTTTCCTCCATCATAATTTTTATGAATTACTGGATTAACATTGGCACCACTGACCTCAGGAGATGTATCCATATGAGCTAAAAAACCGATTGGGGGTACATCTTTTTCGCTATTTGAGGGTAGTTCTGCATAAACATATCCAAACTCATCGAGCTCAACATTTTGCATTCCAATTTCCTTAAGCTCTTCTGCTAGTACTTGTCCGAGAATTTTTTGCTTTTCGGTAGATGGAAATGTTGTGGATTCTTCAGAAGACTGTGTGTCGTATTTTACATATCTGAGAAATCTTTCGACAACTGTGTAATCTTTTTTGTCAGCCATTTTTATCCTCTTTTTTGGTTGTTAATTAAAAGCAAGTTATTAAGAGAAAGAATTTTATCAAAGATATCGAATCTAAATTAAGTTATAAGAAGAGTTCTAAATATTTTTAACAAGATTAAAAAGAGATGAATATTTATTTTAATTAAAATGAAAGCTAAATATTGATGAAAAAACCAGACTATACACAAAATGAAAGTTCAAAGTAATTGGAAAAAATATTATTTACATTCATAAATAAGTCGATAGGAAAATTAAATTAATTATAAATTATCAAAATCATGATGAAGTTGGAATTGAACTTCGGAAAAATTTTCTGCAAAACTTTAATCCTTTGCGTTTCTCTGCGTCTCTGCGTTTTGTTCTACTTTCTTAATTGCAGAGAGTAACGTTTCAAAAATTATGTAAAAAAAATAGAAGAGACATTTACCCTGACTAATTTTATAAAAAGACAAATCATAAATGTGATAGAAAAAAACAGATAAAAATCTACAAATCATCAAAAAATATTCTTTATATCTTTGTAAAAAATCTTTGAGTTTATGCTTAAAGTTGAAAAAGAAAAACTTCCATCTTTAAAATTTATTAAAGGAGTAGGGGAAGCTCGTGAAAAAGTTTTGAATGCTCTGGGCATTCAATCAATTGAAGATTTGCTTTTTTATTTTCCTTATCGATATTATGATCGAACAACTGTTATTCCAATTTCCCAGGCATATCGAATGGTTCTCTCAGGTTCTGAAGAAGAAGTAACTTTCGTTGGCAAAATAAAATCTATCAATAAAATACAGACATCACGAAGACAAATTCTGCAAGTCATTTTAAGTGATAATACTGGCAATCTTAAAATTATTTTCTTTGAAGGTATCAATCTTTTTCAAAAAATTTTTTCAGTTGGACTTGTAGTTGCATTCTCTGGAAAAGTTCAATCTGGTTTAGACAACGAACCAGTTCTTTATCATCCGACTTTTGATATAATAAAAGATGAGGATGAAATTGATTTTCAAAATACTGGTAGAATTGTTCCGCAATATTCATTAAGGGGTATTTCTCAGACAAAAGCAAATGCATTTGGTTCTCACACTTTAAGAAAAATTATTCAAAACGCATTAAGCAAATATCTCTATTTGATTCAAGAAACTTTGCCAGATTACATCTTGCGTAAATTTAATTTGATGAGCCTTGTGAGAACTGTTAAGAATCTTCATAATCCAGAAAATTTTGATTTGTTAAATAAGGCAAAGCATCGAATGAAATTTGAAGAGATTTTTTACTATCAGATTATTGCGGCTTTGAACCGAAAAGCGGTGAAGCAATTTGATGTGACGATCAAATTCATAAAAGTTGGAGAAAATGCCCGGAATTTTATTGAAAAAATTCTTCCTTTTGAATTGACTGAAGATCAGAAAAAAGTTATTCGAGAAATTTATAATGACTTCAAAAGCGGTTATCCGATGAATCGTCTTCTTCAAGGTGATGTAGGAAGCGGCAAGACTCTTGTCGCTTTGATTACTGCTTTGATTTCTGTTGATAATGGATTTCAAGTTGCTATAATGGCTCCTACGGAAATACTGGCATTTCAACACTATAATTATTTCAATAAGCTATTGAAAGATTTACCAATCACTATTGGATTATTGACAAGCAGTACGCCAAATTCAGTTCGAAAAAAATATTTAAGTATGATTGAAACAGGCGAATTAAAAATTTTAATTGGTACACATGCTTTAATTGAAGATAATGTTCAGTTTAATAATCTGGGCTATGTTATTATCGATGAACAGCATCGCTTTGGAGTTGTTCAGCGTGCAAGACTTAAAATGAAAGGAAGAAATCCTCATTTGCTTGTAATGACAGCAACCCCAATCCCTCGAACTCTGGCTCTGACAATTTATTCTGATCTTGATGTTTCAATAATCAAAACAATGCCCAAAAACAGAAAGCCAATAAAAACACATATTATCACTCCAGATAAAAGACAAAGCCTTTATGATTTTATTCGAAAAGAAGTTACTAAAGGAAATCAAGCTTATATCATTTATCCTTTGATAGAAGAATCAGAAAAGATGGACCTAGAAGATGTAATCTCAAATTATGAAAGATTAAGCAAAGAAGTTTTTCCAGATTTAAAAGTTGGAATGCTTCATGGAAGATTACCCGCTGATGAAAAAGAAGTGATAATGAATAAATTTAACTCTGGTGAGATAAATATTTTGGTTGCAACATCTGTAATTGAAGTCGGGATTGACAATCCAAATGCAACAGTGATGGTAATTGAAGAAGCACAAAGATTTGGACTTTCACAACTGCATCAATTAAGAGGCAGAGTTGGTAGAAGTGATAAACAATCCTATTGTATTTTAGTATCAGAAATTGAAGTTGAGGATGGAAAATCAAAAACATTATTCGAATTGAATAATCAAAAGAGTATTGCAAGGGAAAGACTCAGGGCAATCAAAAAATATTCAGATGGATTTAAAATCGCAGAAATTGATTTCAAACTTCGTGGTCCGGGGGATATCTTCGGAACTAAACAAAGCGGACTTCCTGAGTTTAGATTTGTAGATATTTTTGCTGATCAGGAATTAATTGAGCAAGTTAGAAATTTTACATTCAAACTCGTTGATGATGATTCTGATCTAACAAAACCCGAACATTCAATAATAAAGGAAGTAATTAAAAAGAAGCACGCTTTTCGAGAATATTTATCAACAATTGCTTAAAAAACCTAAATTGAACCTGCGATTTAATTTAATTAATAAAAATGGAGTATATAAGATATAAGTGGTGGTAAGTTGCGGTTAATTAAAAAATTATTACCGATTTATGTTAGTTTATTAGTTTTAATCATTTTTTCTTTAACTCTTGCAAAAACAACTGTTTCGCTTGATAACGGTGAGCTGGCTGCTACTTCTTATCTTCTTGGAATTCCACATCCAACTGGTTATCCACTTTTTACAATAATTGGATTTTTGTTCTCACATATTCCTATTCCGATTCGAGTTATTCAAAAATTGAATTTTTTATCAGCTATATATGTAACTATTAGCGTATATTTTACAATTAGAACAATTAAACTTTTAATCGACGAATTTGAAAATAAATTAATTGATGAAGATAATACAAGAAATTTATTATCAGAAGAAATAAAAATTTTAGTCTCAATCTTTGGTGGATTAGTCTTTGCTTTCAGTAAAACTTTGTGGTTTCAAGCAACAAATTATGAAGTCTATTCGCTTAATATTGCATTGATATCTTTAATCATTTTCATCACTTTAAAAACTTATTCCATCGAAGCACGAGATACAAACCGAAATTTTAAGAAGAGCTGGTTAATCATTTTTGTTATTTACGGGTTACTATTAAGTCACCATTTAAGTAGCAGCTTTATCATTCTTCCAATTTTGTTATTATACTTTCAGAATTTTCGCTCATATAAATTCTACAATTTGCTGAGATATGGTTTAGTTAGTTTTTTGATTATGGTTGCTTTTTACTCTTTTATCCCGATAAGAGCTTCCATGGATTCAGTTGTAGGATTTGGGAAGCCTGAAACAATTACTCAGACTTTCGAACACATTACTGCAAAAGTTTATAGACCTTTCTTTTTGCCTTCAATGAATGAGTTTTTATTAAATATAAAATTCTTTTTTTCGTCTTTGATCTTTCATTTCCAAATGAATGATTTTAGGAATTCAGAATTTAGTTTGAGCATTTTATTTGCAATTTTAGGTATGATTTACATTCTGCTTTGCTTCAGGAAGATTTTTTATTTCCTTTTTGGTCTTTTAATTCTTCACATATTAATTCCATCCTTATATGCAATTCAAGATATTGATGCCTTTTTCATTCCTGCCTATTTTATAATTTCAATTTTTATTTCATTTGGTTTCTACTCTATAATCAAGTTTATGAAAAGCATTTATTTACAAATGGTAATATTATTGATTTTAATGTTAATTGTAATGATTCAATTTTATCTCAATTTTAGTAGAGTTAATCAGAGCGAAAATTATTTAATGGAAGATTATTTCACTTCAATTGTTAAAGAACTTGAACCAAACTCAGTAGTTTTAAACTCGAGTTCCTGGCTTTATTCAATGTCGCTTTATTTTCAACTGGTAGAAAAAATAAAACCTAATGTAGTTTTTGTTAATTACTCATTTGTTAAAGAGAAATGGTATGCTGAACAGATGAATAATCTTTTTGCTAAAGAACGATTGATCCAGCTTCGAGGTTATAATTTGAATTTGAACTTTAAGAATAGAAATATCTATTTGACTTATGAAATTTTCAAGAAAATAGAAACTGGCGAGTTGAATTTTGCAGGCGACTATTTTTTAATTCCGTTTGGTTTGACTTTTAAGCTTGTACATAACAGAGACTATATGGAGCAACCATTTGACCTGTACAACCTTAGATTTAATAAAATTAATTTTAGTTTCAACGAAGAGCTTAAAATAATTTTAATGGATATGATAATAAGAAGAATTTATTACGAATTACAATTTGATAAGGAAGAGAAAGCCAGAATTCTTATTAATTTATTCATTAAAAAATTTGGTGTACAGAATCTTCCAAAAGATTTACTTGGATATTAATCACTCTTGATTATTGTTTTTAATAATGTTCAAAATATCTTTTTCAAGAGTCTCCTGAGGCGTTTCAATTATTCTTCCAATCTCTGAATCATTTTTATAAAGAATAAAAGTAGGAACTCTCTCAATCACGAATTGATCAATGTCAAATCCATCAGCCTGTTTTTTTCTATCTACACAATAAAGAGTAAGATTTTTTTCGTTAAATTTTAAGTTGTCAAGGATCTTAAAGAATCGAGGGACTTCTCTTCGACTATCACTGCACCAGGTTCCCATCACACAAACAATTTTAATTGAATCCAGATTGATTAGTTTAATTATGGAACTGTCTGGAGAATAATAATCATATTCAGCTTCAAACCACCAGGAGAAAGATGTATCTTTTGTCAAGTTTTCTTTTGTGCATAAGCCAATTAACATAGGTTTACCTGATTTTTCATCTGTAATAATTTTGAAAGTTGACGAAGTTTTATCCTGAGCGTTTACATTGGAAATGAATTGAATTATGAAAATTAAAGCAATCAAAATTTTTATTAATGATTTCATTTTTTGTCTCCTCGATTTTGTTCTCTAATGTCAATTCCCCACATTAATTTTTCTCTTAAAGTTTGAAAATAATCTTTATTCTTTCTTTTGAAAAGTTTGAGGGTCTTGTTTGATTTTTTAATGATCATTTTAACAGGTGGCTTAATTTTAAAGATTTGCTGCCCGTCTTTGCTTATCATCACTGTTTCATAAAAGGATTTTGCTTCAATTCTTATTTCTGATGAAGCCGAAATAACTATTGGACGAACCGTTAAAGTATGAGGACAAATTGGACTCAAAACAATTGAATTCAGCTCAGGTAAAATAATTGGACCACCTGCTGAAAGTGAGTAACCCGTTGAACCAGTTGGTGTTGAAATGATCAATCCATCAGAACGATAAGTTGTTAAGAATTTTCCGTTAACCCAGGTATCGATTTCAATTATTCTTGACCATCCACCTTTCTCAATTACGATATCATTTACTGCAATGAATTTTTCTGGATTATGATTTAAGATTTTCCCCTCGAGGAGTATTCTATTCTCTATCTCAAATTCATTTTTTTCAAATTCATCGAGGACATTCATTAAATCGTGATAATTAATATCAGCGAGAAAGCCGAGCTTTCCGAAATTTACTCCAACTAAAATTGCATCTGAAGCAATGGCATATTGAGCAGAATAAAGCATTGTCCCATCTCCGCCAAATGACAAAAGCAAATCAATATTGCCTTTAAATTTTTTTTCATCAATTGCTTTGACCGAACCAATCATTTTGTTTTTTGCAAGTTCACTTTTCACAAATTGGAAAGTTGATCTACTGAGAAAGAATTTTCTATCTCGATATCTTAAATTTTCTTTTAAGAATTCAACTAAAAAATTTGAAACATCATATTTTGTTGTATTTGCAATTATTCCAATTCTCAACTTTTTGCCTCTTCTTTCTTCTCTTGTTTTTCTTTTTGTTCTTTTTCGAGTTCGTCAACATAATTTAACTTTAAATCTTTACTAACCTGAGTTATAAATCTCTCTTCTTCTTCAGATAAATTGCCCTTTGTTTTGGCTTTAATCATATCGATCATATCAATTGCAAGTTTTGCTGCTACCAGATCACGTTCGATTTTTTGAGTGATGGGATTTGGAATTTTGCCCAGACCAATCCAAGCTGAAGTTTGAAATTGTAAAATCAATTGCAGGAAGAGTTGATCGTTAAGATTTTTGTCTGCTGCCATTTTATCCTCCTCTTTGATTTTACATAAATATAATTTTCAATTTTAGTCTTTCATTAACTTTTGAATTGTTAAACTCAATCCGACTGTAAACCAGAGCATAGTTGCAATTTCATGATCACCAAAATTGTATTCAAAGAGTCCGCTTGTACAAATTCCGATATATGCAGCAAAAAGTCCTTTTGCAAGAACATTGTAAAAAATTTTGTTTTGAGAGACTTTGATTGTCTCAATGTGAATGAAGAAAATTTTGATCAATAACAAAATGAAAATTATAAAACCAAAAATTCCAAGCGTTGCAAGAATATGAGTGTAATTATTGTGAAGATGCCCATAAGTATATTTATCATATGGTTCACGATATTTTTTGTAAAGTTCATTGAAATCGATATTTCCAACTCCAAATAGTGGATAATTTGCAAAAATTCTAAAAGCAACTTTGATTTGATTCATCCTTTCAATATTAGATGGATGATAAGGATCATAAATTGAACTCAATCGACTTCTGTAAAAGTATGTTGCAATCCACTTATCTTTTTGCTGAATAAGACCGGAAATTTTTTCTTTGAATTTGTAAAGTTCAAATACATTCCCGTGAATATTTATTAAATAAATATTTCCACCGAAATCAGTAAATATTAAATTATCTTCGTAAAATCTAATGAAATTCACCAGCACTTTGGTTTGAATTCCTCTGATTACTTTTGGTTTTTGTGGATTTTTGATATCGTAAATTTTTATTCCCCTGGTTCCGTCTCCAATTGCAAGTTGATTTCCATCGATATGAATTGAGACAGGAATACTTTCGGTTTTTATCTCATCAATTACTTTTATTTTTTTGATGTTTGAAATATCAAGCAATAAAAATTTTTTATCATCAATCAAAGCATAGAGATAATTATCTTTTGCATCAAATCCTACAAACACAACTTTTGATTTTTCATTCGAAAGTGTGAAAGAAGTCGAATAAACAGGATTTGCAGGATTTGAAACATCAATCACTTCAAAACCATATTCACCCTCTGACATAAAAAGCTGGTAATTGTGTATAAAGATTGAACCAACAACATATCTGGGAATGATTGATGAGATAATTTGAATCGAATCATCTGATGGATATAAGATCAAAACTCTTGAATCCAGAAGCAATACAAAAAGTAATGTGTCGTATGATAATATTGATTTAACTGGCGAAGGAGTTTTTAGTTGTTCTATGAATTTAAATGTCGAATCTGTCATTTTCCATCTTGTAACTCCTGCCTCATAATCAGCAACAAAAAAATCACCTTTTAATGTGTCTATTCCGTTTGCTCTTCCTTTTGAATTAACAATGTGAATTTGCTCTAAAGATTTTTTATCAGGATTTATATTAAAAATTGCAATTTGACTTGTCGTTTGAGTGAGTGAGAAGAATATTCCAACAAGGATTGCAACAATGCCAACAAAAACCCACCTCCTATGAAGAAGGAATAAAAATACAACACCACTTATTGTTCCAATCCAGGCAGCTCTTGTGTAACTCGAAATTAAAGAACCTGCAGAAATTAAAATTGCGATTATTAAAATTATTTTGTATCTGAGTTTATTCTCTTTCAAGAACAAAAATCCAACAAGAATTATAGTAACAATACTCATCAATCCGCCGGCTGTCATCACATATTGAAAAATTGAAGGACCTTTTGCCTCCTTCGAATATAACTGATAAATAAAATATTGATAAGCAAAGTAAAGATAGACAGTCATTCCAAGTACAGCGAAAATTAAAAATGCATAGACAATTCTTTTAAATCTTTTCTCATTTCTCAAATAATAGATCGGAATGTAAACTACTGGAAGCAGAATTGCTCTTTTGAAAGTATTGTGAAAAGCTTGAGCCGAATTGTGCGAAAGGATTGCAGAAATGATTTCGGATAAAATCAGTAAGATGAAAAATACTTCGAGCCCGGTTGATTGCTTCTCAAATTTTTTCTGAATAATAAATCTTGTGAGTAATGTCAATAATGCACCGAAATAACCAATTTGATTTACAAATATCGAAGTAGTTAAACTTCCTGCGAAGATGAAAAGGAAAACAAAACCTATCCGATCTAAGATTTCAATTGTTTTATCTGAACCTGATTTCATTCCTGAACCTCATTAAAACGGAATTGAAGTGAGTAAAGTCTATAGTAAAGTCCATCTGTATTCTGAATTAATTCAGAGTGAGTTCCCATTTGAACAATCTTACCTTCATCAATTACAATCACCTTATGAGCATTACGAACAGTGCTTAATCGATGGGCAATTACAAAGGTTGTTCTGTCTTTCATAAGATTTTCAATTGCACCCTGAACCAAAATTTCTGATTCACTATCAAGTGCCGAAGTTGCTTCGTCGAGAATCATAATTGGCGGATTTTTGAGCAGAGCTCGTGCAATTGAAATTCTTTGTCGTTGTCCACCTGAAAGTTTCAATCCTCTTTCCCCAATGATTGTATCGTAACCATTTGGAAGTGCCATAATGAAATCGTGAGCATTGGCTGCTTTAGCAGCATTTACAATTTCTTCAAATTCTGCTTCATCCATACCATAGCTTATGTTGTTTCTAATTGTATCGTTAAAAAGAATTGGATCTTGAGTAACAATACCAATATGATTCCTCAAAGATTTCAAATCGTAATCGCGAATATCAATCCCATCGATGTAGATTGCGCCTTCGGTTACATCGTAAAATCTAGGAATTAAATCGACAAGGGTTGTTTTACCAGCACCACTTGGACCAACGAGAGCAGCAATTTCGCCGCGTTTAACTTCAAAAGATATATCTTTCAAAATGTATCGATGATTCATATCGTAATGAAAAGATACTCTATCAAAAACAATTTTATCGTTAAACGATTTAAAAGGAATGGCGTTTGGTTTGTTTTTTATCGTAATTGGTTCGTCAATAATTTCAAAGACTCTTGCTGCAGCAGCAGTTGATTCTTGAATTCGATTGGCAACATTGCTCAATTCTTTAATTGGCGGCATTATTTGAAAAATGATGAATAGAAATCCAAGAAACTCACTGGCTTTCAATGTATGGGATTCAAGCACCTGAATTCCGCCATACCAGATAATTAAAACTCCTGCAAGAATGCTGAAAAATTCTGTGACAGGTGGAGCAATGTTTCTAATTCGTGTGATTCTTAGAATGAGTTTGAAAAAGTGATTGGTTAATGCGAAGAAGTTTTCATCTTCTCTTGTTTCCATATTAAAAGCTTTGACAATCTTTGTCCCATAAATTTTTTCTTGAAGAAAAGATGTAAGATCTGCCATCTTCCCTTGTAAGGTATAACTCTGTTTGTACAATTTCACTCCAAGCCAGCTGATAATAGCAAGTGAAAAGGGCATAACGACAAGTGAAAGTAAAGTCAACTGCCAGCTTATCGCAAGAGCAAGAAGGAGAAAGACAATCACAAGCAACGGATCTTTAGTAAGCGTTACAAAACTGGCAGAAATTCCAGTATTAATCATTGTTATATCATTTGTGATTCTGGAAATTAAATTTCCAATCCTCTCATTTGTAAAAAATTTTAATGAGAGTTTGTTGAGGTGAGAAAAAGTTTCATTACGTAGATCACGAATAAAACCTTGCTCAATGTAAGCCATCAGGTAAGATTGCACATATCCAAAAAATCCTTTCAAGAAAAAAGTCAGGACAATTAATACACAAATTCGAAGAAGTGATTCTCTTTTCGATGGTCGATCAATAAATGCATAAAGATTTTCTGATAAATTCTTTTTCAATCCCGAAAGAAATCCGCCGCTTTTTGCTTGTGTCTCAATTTTTTGACTTAGTTCGGCAGTAGGCGAGAGATTTTGTTCTGCTCTCAATTCAGTTTGAAAAAGTGTCTCAAGAAGTGGAATTGATAAATAAATTGAAAGTCCGCTAAATATTGTGAAGAACACTGAAGTAATTAAAACCCCAATTAGATGACGCCAATAAGGTTTAAGATAGCTTAGTATCCTGAAGTAAGCTTTCCTGCGATTTATTCTTTTTTGATCCATCTTTTAGAATTGAAAATTCGTTATTTATCATTTAAAAATACTTATTTGAGCAGTTAAAACATAAATGAGAAATTGTAATTTCCCATTACCATAATTCGCGAAGCTATGCAAACAAATAATTATAAAAGTTGATGAAAAAATTTAAACAATGTAAAAAAAATGTACTCCACAGGAGTTTTATGTGGTTAATAACCAATTGCAATGGGTGGAATTTAAACAGATAATCAATGACCACTGAATGTCTTCAATATGGAAGTCCTATTTTAAGACAAACCTTCGTATTAGCAGATTATTTGTATAAAACATTTTTCAAAAAAATGTATAAGCTTAATACGGGTGTTCAATGTAATCTTTTTAAAATTTTATTTGGTCTTTTCATAATGTCCATTAGATATTTTTTGTTCTTATTGACTAAAATTTAATTTTTTTCTTTATCCTTTGCTAAATATCTCACCAATTAAGTAAAATTAACTGTAAACTTATTCAACAGTTTGAATGTGAATTTTTCAACACTTATAATTATTGAAAAAACAAACATTTAATTTATCACAGCGAAAATTGGTGATTAAATTTTCAACAGTTTCAAACCAATCACTTTTTGCATCCTCCATTTTAAATCCCTCTAACTCATTGTCTTTCAAAGAAATAAACTAATTAAAAATTTTTTTCTTGATTGGCATAAGTATTGACTAAAATAAATGAAATATAAAAATCAGAAACAAAAATTGAGAGGTTAAAAATGGTTGCACTATTTGTCTTATTAACTTTCGTAGTTATAATCTCAATTAACTTGATTGTTACGAAAGTTCGTGAAAAAAGAATTTCGGTTTTTGAGGAAACTCAATCTCAACCAGCTGCTCGAACTGTCTTTACAAAAGAGTCGATTTATGTACCGCAGGGATTTTATTATTCGAAAGGTCATACCTGGCTTAATTTTACCGAAGACGGAAAATTAAAATTAGGAATTGACGATTTTATAAATAAAGTCCTCAAACCAGGAAAAATCTTAATGCTTAAATCCGAAGGAGATAAAGTCTCGAAAGGTGAACCAATATTTGAAATTCTTGCCAACGGAAGAAAAGTTAAAATCTATTCTCCAGTCGAAGGAGTAATTTCATCGCTCAATCAATCAATACTTGAAAATGTCAAACTACTTCGTGAAAATCCTTATCGTGATAACTGGTTGATTGAAATCGAACCAGCTGACATTAAAGTTGTACTTCCTTCGTTTAAGATTGGCAGGGAAGTGGTTAACTGGATGAAAGATGAAGTTAATCGTTTCAAGGATCTACTTGCTCATCTTTCACCAAAGCCATCGCTCGTGGGTGCAACGCTCTATGATGGTGGAAATATTGTTGAAGGAGTTGTTCGAATGTTAGATGATAATGGTCTTTCCAAATTCGAAGAAGAATTCTTGAAATTATCCTGAAAAACTGAGGAGAAAAAATGAAGAAGAAGGCATTTCTAATTGATATCACAGAATGTGTCGGTTGCGGGGCTTGTTACGAAGCCTGCAAGGAACAAAATCAGCTTCCTCCAACTTCGGATGATCCGTTAAAAGATTCTTTATCTGATAAAACTTTTACAATCGTTGAACAAAGAGGCGATTATTTTGTCAGAAGAATGTGTCAGCATTGTGAAGATCCAACCTGTGTATCAGTCTGTCCCGTTGGTGCATTTAACAAAACAGATTTCGGTGCAGTACTTTATGATGAATCGAAATGTCTCGGTTGTCGTTATTGTATGCAAGCCTGTCCATTCCAGATACCTCGATATGAATGGGGAAGCTTAAAACCAAGAGTTCAAAAGTGTATTATGTGTTATGATCGTGTAAAGGATGGAAAACTTCCAGCTTGTGCAGAAGCCTGTCCGACTGGTGCAACTTTATTTGGTGATAGAGATGAGATGATTGAAATTGCAAAACAAAGGCTCGCAGAAAATCCTGATAAATATTATAACCACATTTATGGACTTGAGGAAGTAGGTGGAACATCTGTTTTATATCTTTCGCCTGTTCCATTTGAAGAACTCGGATTTAACACAAATCTATTGAAGACACCGCTTCCGAATTTCACTCACGAGGCATTAGCGAAAATTCCAACTCTTGTTTCTGTTGGTGGTGTATTACTTACAGGATTTTACTGGCTAACGAATCGTAAGAATGAGATTGCAAAAGAAACATTTGAAGCAAAGAAAAAACAAAATTTGCGAGGTGAAAAATGAATCCTGCATTTGAAAGACTTTTGAAGCCAACATTCTGGAAAGTGGTAGCCACGATAATATTTGTTCTTGGTTTATATACAATCTATTTGAGATTTACTGGTGGACTTGCTGCAGTCACAAACTTGAATGATCATTTCCCGTGGGGATTGTGGATTGGCTTTGATATCCTGTGCGGGGTTGGTATGGCTGCTGGAGGATTTACGCTTTGTGCAATTGTTTATATTTTTAATATCAAAAAATTCAAGCCAATAATTCGTCCAACTATTTTAACTGCATTCTTAGGTTATTTGCTTGTTATCTTAGCTCTTTTGATTGATTTAGGTCGTCCCTGGGCTATCTGGCATGCAATTATTATGTGGAATCCCAGATCAGTAATGTTTGAAGTTGCATGGTGTGTAATGCTTTATACAACTGTTCTTTTCCTTGAATTCAGTACAGTAATTCTTGAAAGATTTAAAGTCGAAAAATTATTAAGAGTTATCAGGACAATTACAATTCCACTTGTAGTGCTTGGAATTTTACTTTCCACTTTACATCAATCATCACTCGGAGCTTTGTATTTGATTGTTCCAACTAAAATGCATCCTTTATGGTATTCAACAAATCTTCCATGGTTTTTCTATTTAAGCGCAATTGGTGTTGGTTGTGCGATGATAATTTTTGAATCTTATTTAAGTGCAAAAGCTTTTAAGAAAAATTTAGAGTTTGATCTTGTCTCTGATGTTGGAAGATGGATCGTAGTTGTGATGAGTACTTACCTCACCTGGAAATTTATGGATTTGCTTTTAAATGGAAAGATTCATTTTTTATTTGTGAATTCTGTTGAAACTTATCTCTTCTGGCTTGAAATTATTATTGGTGCATTTATTCCAATTTTATTGCTTGCACAACCGAAAATCAGATTAAATCGAATTGGTTTGTTTGTCTCAGCTTGTTTTGTAATTGGTGGATTTCTTTTGAATAGATTAAATGTAAGTGTGACTTCACTTCAAGCATCATCGGGGGTTTCTTATTTCCCATCTCTTTATGAAATCATTATCACACTTTTCCTTGTGACCTTAGGAGTTGTGATTTTCAATATGGCTGTTCAGTATCTTCCTGTTTATGAAAAAACAAAAGAAGTACTTCCAATAGAATTTGAAATTATTACAGATGATGATTTGAAAACTCAACCAGCAACAAAATGAGCATAAAAATGATTTCTCAAAAATGCATCTGGATGGAATGTGGTTATGTTGAGTATAAATTGTGCGATAGAGACTTTGATTGCGAAAACTGTCTTTTTGACAAAGCAATGAAATCTGAAAAAGAAAAGAAAGATCAAACTGGTGAAATGAGATTTAAGCAAAATGTAAACAGATTGAAAATCACAGCAAATCATTTATGGTTAATTCAAGATGGAAATATTTTTACAATTGGACTTGATGATTTTGCAAAAAAATTTTTTGATGCTGGTTGTTCAATTCTTTTTCCAATTGTTGGTTCTCAGCTTTTTGTGGGCAAAACATTTTTATGGATAATTGGTTCTTTCGGTGCAATTGGATTTCAATCACCAATAAGCGGTTCAGTAATCTGGATTAATGAAAAAATTAAAAACAATCCGTTATTGCTTTTTGAAGAAGATGGATTTGCAATTGAACTTTTAAAAATTGAAAGCGAGGATAAACAGTTTGTTAGCAAAGTTTATGATTATGGTGAATATAAAATCTTGGTTTATCAAGATAATCTACTGGTCCGTGAATTTTTATTAAAGAAGAATGAAATGGAAGGTTTAGGTCATTCCACACTCCCAGATGGCGGTGAGGTGAAGGCAGATTTTTTAAAGGCACTCTCAAATCAAGAATTTGTTCAATTATTAAAATTATTGTTTAACAAAAAATTATAGGGAGATTTATTATGAAAAGAATAATTGTCTTTTCTCTTTCATTGATTTTGCTTCTATCTCTAAATCTTTTTGCACAGAATAAATATGTTGGAGTTAAAGCATGCATGTCCTGTCATAAAGGTGAAAAAGGTAAAATGGTTTACGAAAATTGGTTAAAGACAAAACATTCTCAAGCTTATAAGACGCTTGAAACACAAAAATCTAAAGACATTGCAAAGAAAATGAATCTAAAAACAGATCCAGCTGAAGCACCAGAATGCTTGAAATGTCATGCAACTGGATTTTTCCCTGATGAACAAATGATGCCAACAAATAAAAAAGAAGACGGCGTAACTTGTGAAGCCTGTCACGGACCTGGGTCAGCTTACAAAACAAAGCATGGTAAAGATAAAGCTGAAGAGGGGAAAAAACTTGGTCTGATAATTGGGACCAATGACGAGAAGATCTGCAAAAAATGTCATAACCCTGAAAGTCCTACCTTCGCTGGATTTAATTACAAGAAAGATTGGGAGAAAGTAAAACATTAAAAGTATGATTGAGTCAATCAATATTTTAAAAATTTTTTCAGGCCTTATTTAAACATTTAATCCAATAATGTTTGATTTAATTTCAATTTTTTATTCAATTCACAGCATTGCCATAATAGGCAATGCTGTGCAAGTAAATCATCAAATGATCAAAAAAAGAAGGTAAAAAATAATTGATCTCTGTTAATTGTAATTTATCTATAATCTCTGTAGGTTTGATTAGAGGAGAGGAATTGTGAATAAAGAGGAAAATATTTCTGTAATAAATTCTGATATTCCAAAATCAGTCAAAAATTTTCGAAAGACTTGTTTTTGCAAAACCTTAACATTCAAGCTTTTCATCAGTCTCATCTTTCTTTTTATTATAATTTTTTTCATCACAACAATAATTTTGATCAATCAAAACAAGAAACAGATTCTTGAAATTGTTGAAAAAAATATCATTCGTACTGGGGATATAATAAAACGCTCAACTCGATATTCAATGCTCTTAAATAGAAGAGAAGATGTATATCAAATTATTAAAACGATTGGGAATGAACCGGAAGTTGCAGGAATCAAAGTTTACAATAAATTAGGGATTGTATCTTTTGCTCATAATGATTCTTTAATAGACAAAAAAGTCGATATGTCTTCAGTAGAGTGTGCTCCCTGTCATTCCATTCGTAATCCAAAACTTTACCTTACAACAGAAGAACGAATTAGAATTTTTGTGAACGATAAAGGTGAAAGGATAATTGGACTGATTATTCCAATTGAAAACGAAAAAGATTGTTCCAATAATTTCTGTCACGCACATTCTGAAGAGCAAAGAATTCTTGGAGTAATTGATGTTCAGATGTCTCTCACATCTGTTGATAAGATAATACAAGAGAATAGAGACTCACTGATCTTTCATTCCATTATGATCACATTAATTATTTCAGTATTTAGTGGAATTTTTATTTATCTAATGGTTCATAGAAGAGTTAAAAGTTTAATTAAAGGAACTAAAGAACTTGCAAGAGGAAATTACGATTATCGCATTGATCTGGAATCAAGTGACGAATTAGGCGAGCTTTCAAAAGATTTTAACTTGATGGCTGATAATCTTAAAAAGGCACTTGAAGAGATTAAATCACTTAACGAAAATCTAAACATCAAGGTGAAAGAAAAAACTGACCAACTTAAAGAAATTTATAATCATATAAATCAAATTGAAAAGATTGCTTCGCTCGGAAAACTTTCGGCAACAGTCGCTCACGAACTAAACAATCCACTTGAAGGTATTTTAACTTTTTCTAAACTAATTATTAAAAAATTGAACAACAATTTAGATGACGAAGAAAAGAAAAAGATTATTCAATATATGGAATTAATTGCAGCAGAATCAGAAAGATGCGGTAATATCGTAAAGAACCTACTTCTTTTTTCAAGAACTGGGGAATCTAATGTCACAACAAATGATTTAATAAGTATTCTCGAAAGAAGTTTAATGCTAATCAATCATCATTTAAAACTTAACAACATTAAACTTGAAAAAGATTTTTGTTGCAAATATCTCGAATTTGAATGCGATAAAAATCAAATCCAGCAAGCAATTCTCGCAGTCTTGATTAATGCAATCGAAGCAATGCCAGAGGGCGGAACTTTGAGCTTGAAAGTAAATTGTGAAAACAACCTTGTTTACATTAGAATAACAGATACAGGGGTTGGAATTCCACAAGAAAATCTTAATAAAATTTTTGAACCATTCTTTTCAACGAAACCAGGGGGCAAAGGAACAGGACTCGGTTTGTCCGTTGTGTACGGAGTTGTAAAACAGCATCAGGGCAATATTAAAATTAAAAGTGAAGTGAACAAAGGAACAACTGTAACTCTAATTTTTCCCAAAAAAGCAATTGCGGAAATGGGATGAGGTAAGATTATGAACAACTCAGATATTAAAATTTTAATTGTGGATGATGAAAAAATTGTAAGAGATTCTCTTACTCACTGGTTCGAAGAAGATGGTTATCAGGTGAGTTCAGCTGCCGATGCCTTTGATGTTTTGAAAGATCTTCAACCGGGCAAATATGATATAATGCTGGTTGATATTAAAATGCCAAAGATGAGCGGGCTTGAACTTCTGGAAAAAGTTAAAGAAATCGATCCCGAGTGTATTGTAATAATTATTACTGCCTATGCTTCTGTTCCTTCTGCAGTTCAGGCATTAAAAAATGGTGCCTTTGATTATGTAACCAAGCCAATTGATCCGGATGAACTTTCACATCTAATTAAAAATGCGATTAAACAAAAAGCTTTAAAACAAGAAAACATTGCTCTTAAAACAAGCATTGATGAAATATTTAATCTGGAGGGTTTAATTGGCGAAAGTCCTGAAATGAAAAAAGTTTTTGATTTGATCAAAATAGTTGCTCCTCAAGATACTACTGTAATGATTCGGGGAGAGAGCGGGACTGGCAAGGAGTTAATCGCGCGTGCAATTCATATGAATTCACCGAGAAGATATTATCCAATTATTCCTGTCAATTGTGGTGCGTTTACAGAAACACTGCTTGAAAGTGAACTTTTTGGACACGAGAAAGGTGCATTTACTGGTGCTCAATATCGACGCAAAGGGAAAATCGAAATGGCTAATGGCGGAACTTTGTTCCTTGATGAAGTAGGAAGTGTTTCTCCTAAAATGCAAGTTGAATTATTAAGAGTTCTTGAAAATAAGCAATTTACTCGTGTAGGTGGAACCGAAATTGTGAAAGTCGATTTCAGATTAATTTCGGCGACAAACGAAAATCTCGAAAAATTGGTTGAAGAAGGAAAATTTAGAGAAGATCTTTACTACAGATTAAATGTTTTTACTATTTATGTTCCTCCGTTAAGAGAAAGGCGTAGCGATATTCCAATTTTAGCAAATCATTTTGTTCAAAAATTTGCACGGCAGATGAATAAACCAATCCTAAAGATTTCAGACGAAGCAATGGAAATTCTTCTGAATCACTCATGGCCAGGAAATGTTCGTGAACTTGAAAATGCCATTGAAAGGGCAATGGTTGTTGGCAAACCGCCGGAAATCAAACCGTCGGATTTACCTTTTCATCTCGAAAAAATTAATTCAATTGAAAGTGATTCACTTGAAGAAATTGAGAAAAATCATATTCAAAGAGTGTTGAGAAAATATGATTGGAATATTTCAAAAGCATCGGCGGCATTGAATATCGATCGAGTAACTTTATATAACAAAATCAAAAAATATGGTTTACAGAAAAATTAATTTATGGATCAAGCCGCTCTCCTTTTTATTAATTTTAATGCTTCCTCGCTTTACGATAAAATACTTGCTAACCTTAAACGACATTTCAATCTAAATCCGAAAGTTATTATTCCAGATATTGATTTAACAAAATTTTATTCAGAAGAAAGAGATCAGTATTATTCTACAAAATTACTCGAATATGTTCTTTCAAATTTTTATGACTTTAAGAAAATTTTAATGATAACGGATTTCGACCTTTATGTTCCAGTCTTAACCTTTGTGTTTGGTGAAGCTCAATTAAATGGGAAGGCAGCGATCGTTTCGGCGCATCGTCTTTATCCTGAGTTTTATGGTTTGCCTTCAAATGAAGAATTATTTCTTTCGAGACTAATCAAAGAAATTAATCACGAACTTGGTCACACTTATGGATTAAGACATTGCCTGAACTTTGAATGTGTAATGCATTCTTCTTCCAATGTCGATGAAATTGATATCAAATCGGAAAATTTTTGTTTAAAATGCTTTGAAAAAATTAGATTAATTAAATAAAAGAATTGAATTACTTTTTTCTACTTTCCGAAACCAAAAAAAGTAAAATTTATTTCCCCTTTAATACACTGAATTATTCTTCATCTCAGCAAAACTTTATTAAACACTTTTTCTTTATTTTAGAAAAAAAGGAATTTTGCAATGGAAATAAATCTTTTAGCAGTTCTTGTTTGCTCAATTTTTTCTTTTATTCTTGGCGGATTGTGGTATTCAAAACTTTTGTTTGCAAATCTATTTATGAAATACATAAACAAGTCAGAAGAGGAATTAAAAAAAGGCGGAGTTGGTCTAACTTTTCTTTATGAGTTTTTTGCAATATTAGTGACCAATTATGTCCTTGCTTCAATTATTTTATTTGTTGGAGCTGTAGATTTCTGGCGTGGATTTCAAATTGGGATAATTCTATGGATTGGATTTGTAGCAATGACGCATCTTTCTACGGTTACATTTGAAAAAAGAAATTTCAATCTATACTTAATTCAAATTATCTATCGTTTAATTGCAATTTCAATTTCAGCTGGAATACTTGCAGTCTGGAAATAATAGGGAGAATGAAGATGAAAAATTTTGTTTTAATAATTCTGCTGTTTATAGTTAATTTAACTCTTGCACAAAGCAAGAGAACTTTAGAAATAGATGATTTATTCAAAATTAAACGTATCTCACAAACAACTTTATCACCAGACAATCGTCTTATTGCTTTTGTAGTTACTTCGTATAGTATGGAAGACAACAAAGGGTCAAGTGATATCTGGATTTATGATTTAAAAACAAAAGAAATTAAAAATCTTACAAATACAACATATTCTGAAAATTCTCCTGTTTGGTTCCCCGATTCTAAAAATCTCGCTTTTGTTTCAATGAAAACAGGGACACCGCAAATATTTAAAATGAATGTGGAAACTCAATCTGAACCAGAACAATTAACAAGTCTTTCAACTGGTGCAACTGGACCTGTAATTTCAAATGATGGGAAGAAAATGCTTTTCACATCAGAAGTTTATCCAGATTGTGTGGATGATGAGTGTAATAAACAGAAAGAAGAAGAAAAAGAAAAAAGCAAAGTCAAAGCTCGAATTATTACTGAATTAATGTATCGTCACTGGGATTCCTGGCGCGATGAAAAACGAAGTCATCTTTTCTTGCTTGATCTTGAAACCAGAGAATACAAAGACATTACTGAAGGAAGTCAATTTGATGTTCCACCAATTGCACTCGGTGGTAAACTTGATTATGTTTTTTCTCCTGATGGAAAAGAGATTTGTTATGTGACTAATACTGATAAAATGCTTGCAATTTCAACAAATAATGATCTCTGGATTTCTACTCTCGATGGAAAAGTGAAAAGAAAATTGACAACGAACAAAGGAAACGATAATCAACCCGTATATTCACCTGATGGGAAATTTATCGCTTATCGTCAAATGATAAGACCAGGATTTGAAGCCGATAGACAAACATTAATGCTTTATGATCGCGATAAAAACAAAATTTTTAATTTGACTGAAAATTTTGATCGTTCAATTGAAGAAGTTCTTTGGCTGCCGAATTCAAAAGAAATAATTTTTACTGCGGATAGTCAAGGTCGTCGAGTGATTTATCAGATCGATGTTTTGACAAAAAAAATTACAACTCTTTACGATAAGCACTGGAATACTGATTTAAGTATCTCAAGTGATGGAAGTTTTTTAATTTTCAATCAGAGCTCAGTTACTCGACCAGTTGATATTTTCAAGTTTGATTTAAGAACAAAAGAGATTACTAAGTTGACAGAATTGAATGATAGTCTGCTTTCACAAATAGAAATGATGCCTCTGGAAGAATTCTGGAGTAAAGGTGCCGATGGTGTAATGATTCATAGTTTGATGGTTAAACCTCCATTCTTTGATCCAAACAAAAAATATCCAATGGTCTTTTTAGTTCATGGTGGTCCTCAAGGAGCCTGGGAAGATCTTTGGCATTATCGATGGAACCCATCGCTTTATGCATCACAAGGTTATGTGGTTATAATGCCAAATCCGAGAGGAAGCACAGGTTACGGTCAAAAATTTACTGATGAAATAAGTGGTGATTGGGGAGGAAAAGTTTATAAAGATCTGATGAATGCTTATGAATATGCAATTAAGAATTTCAAGTTTATCGATCCTGAAAAAACTGTTGCTGCTGGTGCATCTTATGGTGGTTATATGATGAACTGGATTGCAACTCAAACTAATCGGTTCAAAGCAATAGTAACTCATGCTGGAGTTTTCAACACAGAAAGTATGTATGGAACAACTGAAGAGCTCTGGTTCCCAGAATGGGAATTTAAAGGCACTCCCTGGACTAACCGGAAACTTTATCAAAAATTTTCTCCTCATATGTATGTAGATAGGATCAAAACTCCAATGCTTATAACTCATGGAGCCAATGATTTTAGAGTTCCTGAATCTCAAGCTTTTGAGTTATTCACATCATTACAGCGACTTGGTGTGCCCTCTCGGTTCGTTTACTTTCCGGATGAAACTCATTTTGTTGCAAAGCCCCAGAACTTTAAACTCTGGATGACAGAAATTTTCAATTGGTTTGAAAAATGGTTGAAATAGCTTAAACTGATTTTCTATACTTTCATTCGAATGTTAATAAAGCCGCTTTTTAAGCGGCTATTCTTTCTCTTAAAAAATTTCTCGCCTTCATAAAGCTGATAATAAAAATGAAGAAAAATAATTAATTAACATCAGCCTTTCGAATGTAGTCACAATGTCATTCCCGCGTAAGCGGGAATCCACTCTCACTCTAAATCAGTCGAAAAGAAACCTTCTGTCACACTGAATTTGTCGAAGGGTGACCTGCAGTCATCCTGAGTTTATCCAAGGATGATAGAAAAAATTTTGAATCAAAAAGTCAAACTGCGAACAGTTCAGTTTAATTTTATTTTTTCCTTTTCTCCTGAGAAAGCATATTTTAATTTGAGGAATAAAAATAATTTGTCTGATAGTTTAATATGACTATTCAAAAAAAATCATTATGAAACTTTTTATTGTCCAGAATGATTAAAGTCACTAAATTGTTAGAAAGAGTTTAATGGTGAAATGATATTGAAGAGAATATTCATCTTTAGTTTATTACTTATCATTCCAGAGCTTTATTCACAGACTCAGGATGATTGGAATAAATTTAGACTTGCTCAAAGTTATGAGAGTTTAGGTAATTACGAAAAAGCTTTTGAATTTTATCGCGAGTTATATTTCCAATTTCCATCTCAATTTCAATTCTATGATGCTTACTATCGAATGCTAACACAATTAAAAAAATACGATGAAGCTATTGACTTACTGAAAAAAAGACTTATTAATAATCCGAATGATTTCAACATTTATGCTGAACTTGCTGTGCTTTTCGAGCGAAAAGGTATTAAAGATTCTGTTAATTATTACATTCGTGAAGGGATTCGACGCGACCCTAAAAACCCGATGAGTTATAAATTCATTGCCAATGTTTTGATTCAGAATAGAATGTTCGATTACGCAAATTATGTCCTTGAAGAAGGCAAATCTCGAATTTCTGAAAATGAGATGTTCATCATTGATCTAATAAACATTAATTCGATTTTAATGAATTATTCAAAAGCCTGTAATGAAATGATTGAACTTCTAAGAAAACAACCTCAGCATATAAATTTTGTTCAGAATAAACTTGCTCAGATTATTATAAATCCAGTCGCACTAAAAACTTCAATAGATGTTTTTGAAAAAAATCTTGACCGAAAAAGTTTCCCAATATTGAAATTACTCTCCTGGCTTTATTTCCAGAATAAAGATTTCAAGAAAGCCTTTGATTTTACAATTGAGATAGAAAAACTTACTAACGCAAATGGTTATGAAATATTGGATTTTTCTAATCGTGCTTATCAGGAAAATGTAATTGAAGAAGCTGTTAAAGGTTATGAATTTATTTTAAAAAATTACAAAGACAAAAAAGATCTTGAAGCAATGTCGGTAATAGGACTTGCACGATCTTACGAACAATTATTTGAAAATGAATTCAAAACATCGGAGATCTCTTGGAAAATTTATAAACCTCGAGCCGATACGAATAACAAAAATTTGAAAGAGGCTTTGAAGTATTACAATATAATTTTGAGTAATTACACGCTTCCAAATCTTGTTGCAGAAGCACTCTATAAAACAGGCTTTTTCTTCAAAGAACATTTTCAGGATTATCAAAAAGCAAAACAATTTCTTGCAAAATTAACTTCAGATTATGTATTAACAGATTTCTATTCAAAAGGAGTCCTGCTTCTTGGCAATATTGAATATCTTCAAGGTAATCTTGAACAAGCTTATGAACAATATGAAAAAGTCAGAACTTTTTCTCGGGCAAGTGAGACGGAAAAATATTTAAGTCAATTTCAAATCTCAGAAATTTTAATTGAGAAAGGTTTGTACGATTCAGCTAAATCGGTTTTAAACTCAATTAAAAAGATAAATACAAATGATCTTGCCAATGATGCAATTGAATTTTTGATGATTATCGCAGAGCAAGAAAATAATCCCGAGCAATTGAAAACTTATCTTGAGATTCAAAAATTGATTGATGAAAAAAAATACAGGGAAGCAATTCAAAAAATCAATTCTCTAAAACTTGATGATGATTATTCAGTGTTTCAAAATAAATTACATTTGACTCTTGCAGAACTTTATATAACCATTAATGATTATTCCAATGCTCTTGCTCAGTTAAATTATCTTTATGAATTAAAAGAGAAAACAATTTATTCTGATCGTGCTTTAATCAGGATAGGTCAAGTTTATCTTTATGGTTTAAAAGACAAAATTCGTGCTGAATACAATTTCAATAAATTGCTTACTGAATTCCCTAATTCTATTTTTGTAACAGAAGTGAGAGATTTAATTAAACAAATCCAATCAGAAAAGCTTTAATGGAGTGGAAATGACTGATAGAAGAAATTATAAGCAAATTAAATGTTCATTTTGCGGAAGAGACGCTACTGAAGTGGGCGGTATGATTGCAGGTAAAGATGTATACATCTGTGATTTGTGCGTTGGCAGTGCAGTTCAGATTTTGAAAAACAATCTTGAAACACTTTCACCTCAAATTCGAAAAGATGCAATTTTAACTCCCGAGTTGATTAAATCAACCCTTGACCAGTTTGTAATTGGACAGGAAAAAGCGAAAAAAATTTTAGCAGTTGCTGTTTATAATCATTACAAACGAATAAATTCTACATCAACTTTTTATGATTTTGATGATGTCGAAATTGAAAAAAGCAATATTTTACTTGTTGGACCAACTGGAGTTGGGAAAACACTTCTGGCTCAAACTTTAGCAAAAATTTTAGATGTTCCTTTTGCAATGGCAGATGCAACTACTATTACCGAAGCTGGTTATGTAGGTGATGATGTTGAAACTGTTCTGGTCCGACTTCTTCAGGCTGCTGATTATAATGTTGAAAGAGCTCAGAAAGGAATCGTTTACATTGACGAAATTGATAAAATAGCTCGCAAATCTGAAAATCCATCAATTACAAGAGATGTTTCAGGCGAAGGTGTGCAGCAAGCTCTCCTTAAAATTCTGGAAGGAACAGTTGCAGGAGTCCCGCCAAAGGGTGGACGAAAACATCCTGAACAATCTTTAATCTATATAAATACAAAAAACATTTTATTCATTTGTGGTGGAGCATTTGAAGGAATTGAGAAAATTATTGCAGCTCGAACAAATAAAAGTAAAGTTGGATTTGGAGCTGAGGTTCGAGGGTCAAGAGATATTACAACTGATGAATTACTTGAGCAAATTCAACCAGATGATTTATTAAAGTTTGGTTTTATTCCTGAATTAATTGGAAGATTGCCAATTATCGCACCGCTTCATTCTTTAAATAAAGATGCTCTCAAAAAAATCTTAACGGAACCTAAAAATGCAATTTTGAAACAATTCAAAAAATTATTCCAGCTTGAAAATGTCGAACTTGAATTTGAGGAAGAAGCTCTGGATGCAATTGTTGAAAAAGCAATTGAAAGAAAAACCGGTGCTCGTGCATTAAGATCAATCGTTGAAGATTTTATGCTCGATATTATGTATCATCTTCCTTCAAAGAAGAATCTCGAAAAATGTATCATTACAAAGGAGACTGTCTTAAATCACGCTGAACCGATTTATATTTATAAATCAAAAACTAAAGAAGCAAAAGTGCAGACAGGGAATATTTAATTTAAGATTAAAAATGTTTCTGACATCCCGAAAAAAATTTAGTAAAGACAGGTAATTTCATCAGTGCAACATTTTGAATTTGTTTCTTAAAACTTTTAAATA
>JBNAWO010000005.1:0-22580 GCA_049699815.1 Ignavibacteria bacterium
GTTAAAAAAGAAATTACCAATTAAATCAATCTTAGAAATCCACCAAATTGACTGTTAAAATTTTGCATATTCGGTCTATTTATTTTCATTCTATTTTCAGTTAAAATTCGGAAAAAGGATTTTATTATGGTTCCCAATAAACTTTACCACTATAGGGCAGTTGTAGTTGGAGTTTATGACGGAGATACAATTTATGTTGATATTGATCTTGGTCTTTCAACCTGGATACATAACGAAAAACTCCGACTTTCAAGAATTAATGCGCCCGAAATAAAAGGCAAAGAAAGAATGAAAGGATTGAAATCCCGAAATTTTCTTGAAGGGCTGTTACTAAATAAAAAAGTAATTATCCAAACAATTAAAGATCGAAAAGAAAAATACGGAAGATATCTTGCCGAAATCTGGATTGAAGAGAATGGAAAGTTTATTAATGTGAATGATTTAATGGTAGAGAAGAAACTTGCAGTTTATAAGAAATACTAATTAAGATCATCTTCTGATTTTTTAGATTATGTCTTCTTCGTCGGAGGTGGGCGATATCATATACAATTTTGAGCAAACATCTCCCTTAAATTTGCCTATCTTCTTACAATTGTGGAAATTCTCAATTACAGCCTTTGGATCTTTTGCAGCATCAGAAACTGAAAAATTTTCTAAAGCTTCACCACATTCAGTACAAAATTTTATATCGGAAATTTCTTCTTCTCTTAATTCCAGTTCGATTTTTCTAACTTGCTTTTTTCTTTTCATATTTCATTCCCATAATTTTTTGGTTCCCACAATTCACCTTTGCAAGGTAAATAATCTTCTGTAGGGTGCTCATCAAGCGAAGTACACAGAATTGCAGTTTCATCAAAATATTTGCAACTGCTGCATAATGTTGAGTTAACAATCGGCTTCGAGCGTTCTTTAAATATATCATATTGAATAATCGCTGGATGAATAACAATTATATACAAGGAAACAATTCCAAGCATCCACCAGGTTCCATAATCTATATAAGAAAATAATATCCACAAACCAACAATTGTCACAGCAAGTCTTATCAAAGCCCAGAATACAATTGATCCTATTGTTAATGATTTAGCTTCCATCTCAAATGAAAAATAAAGAAAGTTTGTGAAAAAAGATAAGTAGATTATTTGGGATAGAAATCTTTACAAAGACATTTTTTATTTAATGTAAGATTTCAAGTGGTAGAATGTAAAAACATTCGAAAGTAATTGCATTTAAATGGTTGAAAAAAATCTGAAGGAATAAAATTGTTATGAAAGACATTTCTTTCTCTTTCAATTTCAAAATTTTTAGTTACTGAACGAAATGGTTATTCCAAAAATTACTAAATCAATTTTCTATCCAATTAAACGGGCAAGCAAAAATGAAATAATAAGAACTTCGAGAGAAATGAACACCATTTGTGTATTTATTTTCTGCAGACTTTATCCAATAAATCTGAAATATTCATCTTGCAAATAGAAATGCTTTTTTTTAGCTTTATTTTCAATTTTAGATAACTAAAATCACACTTTAACAATTAAGTCTTGATGTTGAACGAACAAAAAGGAACGAAAATGAAATTTAAAAAAAGAACTCATACTTGTGGTGATTTGAGAGAATCAAACATCGGAGAAGTTGTTACCTTAAATGGCTGGGTTGATAGCAGAAGAGATTTGGGCGGTGTAATTTTCATCGATTTAAGAGATCGATATGGAATTACTCAAATTGTTTTCGAACCAAATTATAACTCAAAAGCACACGAAGACGCAAAGGATTTACGAAGTGAATGGGTAATTTCTGTTACTGGAAAAGTCAGAAGAAGACCGGAGGGAACAGAAAATCCAAATCTCGAAACTGGCTTAATTGATGTAATGATAGATGAAGTTACAATTCTAAACAAAGCACAAACTCCGCCATTCCCAATTGAAGATAAAATCGATACAAATGAAGAAATTAGACTTCGTTACCGTTATCTCGATTTGCGAAGAAAACCGATGCAGCGAAATTTGATTCTCCGGCATAAAATGTATCAAATCACAAGAAAATATTTTGATGAAAATAATTTCTTAGAAATTGAGACACCATTTTTAATGAAATCCACTCCTGAAGGTGCAAGAGATTTTCTTGTTCCAAGTCGTTTACATAAAGGTCATTTTTACGCTTTACCTCAATCACCGCAAACCTACAAGCAAATTTTGATGGTTGCTGGATTTGATCGTTACTTTCAAATTGTAAGATGTTTTCGTGACGAAGATTTGAGAGCAGATCGTCAATACGAGTTCACTCAAATTGATGTTGAAATGTCTTTTGTTGACGAAGAAGATATTTTTCAAATAGTCGAAGGCTTTATGAAAAGATTATACAAAGAAGCTCTGGATATTAATATTCAAACACCATTTATAAGATTAAGTTACAACGAGGCAATGGAACTTTACGGTTCTGATAAACCTGATTTAAGATTTGAATTAAAACTGGTAAATCTCAATTCCGTTTTCGAAAAAAGTGAGTTCAGACTTTTTTCTGATACAGTAAAGAAAGGCGGAATTGTATCTGGATTAAACGCAAAAGGCTGTGGTAATTATACAAGAAATCAGCTCGATGTTCTCACTGACTTTGTTAAAAAACTTGGCTCAGGCGGATTAATCTGGATTAGAGTTACAGAAAATGGACTTGAATCTCCTACACTAAAATTTTTCTCTGAAACAGAGCAGAAAAATTTAATAGAAAAAATGAACGCTCAAGTTGGTGACTTAATTTTAATTCAAGCAGGTGAATGGAGAAAAGCTTTGACAATCATGGGAGCCTTACGTCTCGAAATGGCTCGAAGGATGGATTTAATTAAAGAAAATTCTGAACCAAAAATTCTGTGGGTTACTGATTTCCCGCTTTTTGAATACAGCGAAGAAGAGAAAAGACTTGTGGCAATGCATCATCCTTTTACATCACCCAAAGACGAAGATATTGATTTAATGCTAACTGAACCTCTGAAAGTAAAAGCAAAAGCATATGATCTTGTCTTGAATGGAAATGAAATTGCTGGCGGAAGTATCAGAATTAATACTCCTGAAGTTCAATCACGAATGTTTGAAGCACTTGGTATTTCGAAAGCAGAAGCAGAAGAAAAATTTGGTTTTTTACTAAACGCATTTAAGTATGGTGCACCTCCGCATGGTGGGATTGCATTTGGTTTCGATAGAATGGTAATGTTGTTCGCAGGTGAAAAATCTATTCGTGATGTGATTGCATTTCCAAAAACTTCTAATGGAATTTCTTTGATGGATAATGCGCCTTCACCAGTAAAACCTGAACAATTAAAAGAATTACACATTAGAATTGTATAAAAAAAGGGGAGACTTCAATCTCCCCTTTTGTTCTCGCCTGTTACATTTTCAAAACAAATTACCTTTCATACCAGCTCGTAATTTTATTCTCGAAATCTGGCTCTGATGAAATAAATCTGCTATTGATCAGTTTCGGTTCAATAAAATTTTTTCCGTCGTTGCTCACTCGCCAGCTTTCATCTGGATAAATTCGTTGATGTGATATGGTTGTTTTGATATCAAACTGAACATTTACACCAGCAGAAACATTTTCACCAAAATTCTTTGCAATAATTTTAATTACATTTATTCCTGGTTTTAAGTAACTGGTTATATCGAAAAATTTTGCTCTCTGACTTTCAACCAGAAGAGAAAGAGTCCTTCTACCTCTCACATCACCTAAGAATTTATCATTTACATAAAGTTCAGCATACGAATCAGCCATAAGATGAACAAGAGCAGAAGTAACTTTATCTTTTACAATTAAATCGCGAACAAAAACTGCTCTTTCCACCTGTGATTTATCTCTTTCGTAAGGATTTGCATCTGGATGGTACATCCATTTACTTTTAATTGTCTGGTCATATTCAACAATTTCTTGTTTCAAAGCTTCTTTCATTCTTTGCCAGGCAAAAATCTGACGATCGTATTTCTCTTTTTCGATTAAATGAAGATTATCAGGACGATTTGTTCTCAACCAGAGTTGGCGATATTCTTCTTTTAGTTCTTTCAATCGATTAATCATATCATCACATTTTTTCGAAACTACTTCTCTTTCTTGTTTTGTCAGGAAACCACTTTTTTTATCGATTAAATTTTTGATTTCAAATGCATAATTTAATTTATCGCCAAACCACACAGCTTGCTTCGCTGCAAACTCGAGATAATCAAGATGAGACTTATTCTTAGTTACAAGTTTTTTCAAATCTCGAATTAAAGAAAGTGCTGTCAAGCCTTTTGATTTTACAGTCTCAGCAAAAAGTAAAATATTTTGCTCTTGAGAATTAATCGTTTTATTCCATTGAATGAATGGATTTCTCCAGAAATCATATTGAGTAAATGTTGCACCGAAATCCGAAAGCAAAGTATAAACAGCATCAAGTTGTGGAGAATTAATTCCATAAAAATCACAATAAAATTTTTCTTTGAATTTGTATAAATCTACATTTTCAGGATTCCATGCACATTCAGCACCGAAGGCATAACCGAGCCAGTTAAATTCGCGGAAATTTTCACCACCATTATCGCCCCAGTTAGAGTTTATCAATCCAATTGAACCATATTGATAAGAAATTTGTGCAAAATTTTTAATGTTCAAAAGTGAATTCATAATGTGTGGAAAAATTCGATTGTAATTTGTAACCGATGGAGAACAAATGAATGGTTGATTGAACTCTTTGTATTTCATTACAAAAGGTTCGTAATCATTTACACCGTATCGCCAGTCAACAACAACTATATCATCTGGCAACATTTCAAAAATTTCAGGATGATGATGGATAATATCGCCATACATCATCATCTTCTTTCCATATTTTTTTATAATTTCATTAACTTTTTTGTAATGATTTGCATGAATTGCTGCAATTCCAATTTGGTTTGTGATTTTTCGACTGTTTCCAAATCCAACATCCCACGATTCATCAAGTCCAGCATGAAAATATTTCGATGGAAAAAGCTTCGATAGTTCGGCTACACATTTTTCAATAAACTCATAAGTTTTTTCATTTGTCACATCAAGGGACGCTGCACCTGGAAAATCGGCAAGATCATAATACTTTGGTTGAATAAGCAAGTTTTCCCAGTGACCAAGCGTTTGAAAAATTGGGATTATTTCAACAAAATATTTTTCTCCATAATTAACCAGTTCTTTAATTTCGTTTTGAGTCAAACGACCTCGATTTAATCCTATATCAGGGAATGATTTCAATTCTATCGCATCTTCAAAATAAATTTGATAAGTATTCATTTTATACTTTGCAAGATTGCGAATAATTCTTTTGAAATCTTCAAGAGTAGAGACCTGACCTCTTGCAATGTCATCAGAAATACCTCGAATTTCGAAAGCCGGAAAATCAGCAATTACGAATCCATTTGCAAAAAGACGATTTTTTTCGTCTTTCTGAATTAATTGAATCAGACTCATCAAACCATAAAAAGCACCACGAGGATTATTTGCAAGAATAGCAATTCTTGAATTCTCAATACTCAACAAATAAGCTTCTTCTCTTTCAAGCAAATTCAAATCTCTGATCAGCTCTTTAAATTGCCAGGCATATTCATTTGAAGAGAGAGATCCGAAGAAGATAAAATTTTTGGAAGGTTTTTGTTTTGAAATCTTTAATTTTAAATCCAGTGAGAAATTTTCTTTTATTTGATTTGAAAATTCATTCTGGTAAAATTCACTACGATCGTAAAACTGTTCAAAATAAATTTTTGTCGAATTATTAAAATAAAAGACTCCATCAGCCCAGATTGTCTTTTGTGGTTCGGGGATAATTTTAAATTGTCTCATCTGTTCTCCAAAAGATATAGATCGGGAAAGTAGAAATGAAATAAAAAAAATGGGAAGGAACAATCTCATAACTTTCACCTCTTTATTTGTTAAGCAAAAATAAGAATTTTAAAATAGACAATGGTTCTAAGAGATTAATTCTATGAGGCAATGAATTGTCTCTTAATTTAGTCATTTTTCACCCTTCGAAAGGCTCAGGATGAAAGAGTGACAGAAGGTCACACCTTGACTGGTTTAATGTGAAAGTGGATTCCCGCTTGCGCGGGAATGACAGGGAAACAACATTCGATGAGCTCAGAGTAACAAAACTCAATAATGCTTAGTGCGACAAAAAAATATCATCTTGAGTTTGAAAAAATATGTTGGGACGAAGCCATTCAAACTAACTGAATTGAGTTATTTTTCCATTTTTGAATAATCAAGTTCACTTCCGAGCAGACTGTGTGGAATTAGGAAAACAATCAACATTAAAACTGAAGCAAACAAAATCCACTTCTCATAATTCCCCTGTTTTTTCATTTTATATAACGCTATTAACCACCCAATCAACGCAATTAAAGTTTTATTATCAGTCAGATCAATTCCGAAAGGAAAACCTGTCCACCATTCTCCAAAAGCAAAGTATTGAACCATTGGTCCAAAAATAAAACCACCTAAAATTAAGAATATCAAAGTTAGATAAAGAAGATTTTTATAATTCTTCTCTGTATTAAAATATTCAAGTCCCGTTCTTGCCGAAAACAACATTGCAAGAAAAATAAACAGGATATGAGGAATTAGAACATAAACCGGGACATCTCCTTGAAATCTCAAGACCACTGGTTCGTCTTTTGGTAAAAGAACGGAACCATTGTCGAAGTAAAGCTCTACACTATATTCAATTTTCCCGGCGGGAGGTTGTGGGGGAATTTCTCCTGATAAAATTCCATCCTCATTTTTCATTGTAACCACCTGCCATTCATCATTGGTTTTGAATCTTTTCCAGTATATGTTTCCTTTTACATCAGATCGTCCTGCATTAATTTCAATCTTATATGGATGATTTGAGCTGTGTGATCTTTCAAGTTTATATGAAATTGTCTGATTTGAAATTTTAATAATTCCTTTAATTGGATAGGTTGGTCCAGTAATTCTTTGATAAAAAGCCGATGCAATTGTAATGACAAAAGCAATAATCCAGAGTAAAGTTGTTTTTTTCATTGTTATCTCCATTTAGAGAAAAGTTGTATTTATTTTGTAAGCTTCGTTAAGTAATTGCTGATATTCTTCAAGTGAAATTTCAATTGCACCAAACATTTCAAGGTGCGGATTGAGTATTTGAACATCAAGCAATTTAAAATTTCTTTCTTTTAGGTGAAGAATTAATTGAGCAAGTGCAACCTTAGATGCATTTTCGTGAAACGAAAACATACTCTCACCAAAGAAAGCTCCCTTAATTACAACTCCGTATAATCCACCGACCATCTGATTCATAAAATAAGTTTCTACACTATGAATGTAACCGAGTCTATATATTCTTTCATATGCTTCAATCAATTCATCTGTAATCCAGGTTTTTTCTCTTTTTGCGCAATTGTGAATTACCTGCATTGGATCTTGATCGAAACGAACATCGAATTTTTTTCTTTTGATTAATTGCCTGACACTTCGTGGAATATTATACTTATCAAGAGGAATTATTGCTCGGATTTGAGGGAAGTACCATTCGATAGGGCCATACCTATCCTCAGCCATTGGAAAAGCACCAACAGAATAAAGCTTAATCATATTTTCTGGTTGAAGAGTTTCATCAATCAGCATAAAATCTCTTAAAAAATCTTTCCCATTAAAAAATAAAAAGTGATTAGATTTTATCAATAAATTTTCTTCAGCTCGGCGCCGGGAAAATAATGATTTAAAATCTCTTCAAAAGACTTTCCCTTTGAAGCCATAACTGCCCCACCAATCTGACAAAACCCAACCCCATGTCCCCAACCTGCACCATACAAGATAAACTTACAAGGGATTTCGCTTCCTTCTTTATAAATCGGCTCAACAACAAAAGCTGAGCTGTAAAGATGCTTTTCAGATAATGCACGACGAATTTCAAGTTCTTTACCAATTGTAAATTCTCTCTTGGTTCCAATGATTTTTAATTTTTTAATTCTACCCGATTTGCCTCTTTCAAGTGGAACAAGATTTATAATTTCACCAAAATCAATTCCAAGTTTAATTTCCAGAAGAGTTTTTAAAGCGAGTTGTTTAATTTCAATTTTCCAGCGATAAAAGTCTTTTGTAACTAAGTCAAAATCATTCAAAACTTTTTTCAATAATTCTTCATCGTTTATATTGCAATAAGCTTCAGGATTTGATTTAATAAATTTTTCGAATTCTTCTTCCGTTTGAAGGAAAGCCTGGTTTTGATTTTCAGAATCGTAAACTGCTTTCAAATAAGGATACGAAATATCCTGCCAGACACTTTGAAATTCTTCAGTAATTCCACCGCAGCTTTTCGAGTATCTTGTATCGCAAATCTCATCATTATAAGTCAAAACAATTCCGTAGGTTTCTCTAACAGCATCAAGTGCGCGATTGCTGTGCAGTCTTGTTAATCCTTGATATCTTTGGCAATGATCATCAGCACAAACATCGAAGTCTTCGTGTTCGGTTTTATCGTACCAGACTATTTTTTCATTCTCATTGATTTGAAATTCGCTCTCAGGTTTTCCGATCTTTCGTGCCTTGACCTGAGCAAGCAACCAGCTTCGAGAGACAATCGAGTGGGCTTTTAGATATTCAAATGGACTTTCTGAATTCATCTCAGATGAAATTACACTTTGAAGATATCTTTCAACTTCAATTTCATTTATTAAAGTGAGCTTACCATTTTTATTTATGATTAAAAAGCTCCCCTCAAATGTCTCTCTCTCCGTCTGTTCCCAGTGGAAATCAATTCCAATGACAACATTTTCAACTTCAAATTTGTACTTTGCCTCCTCAATTTTGTCGTTCCCTTGAACAGGAATGAACTTCAACTCTTGATCAGAAAATACAATTGATTCATTTTCTTTTAAGATAATTTTTGAACCATTCGGTACAGCTGTAAATTTTTTATTCGTAAGTTTTAGTTTTTCGTTCAAAACATAATCACCATAGACACTGAAAGAAATGGAAGCCTGATTTTCCAGAATTCCGACTTTTATTTTAGGCACATTCATTTAATATATACCATTTTAATTGTTTGAGATTTTCCTTTATAAGAAAGTTTTGCAAAATAAACACCGCTCGAAAGTCCATATTTATCAGCATTGAATTCAATCTCATAATTCCCGGTGGAGAGATAATCGTCCTTCAAAGTCATTATTTCTTTTCCAAGAATATCGTAGATAATCAGTTTAACATTTTCTTTACTGTATGGATTCTGAGTATCTGTTAAAATGTAGAAACTAATCTTCGTTGACGAATTAAATGGGTTTGGATAATTGGATAAAATTCTGAAATCCTCAATTGCAAATTTCTCGTCTTTAAATTCAGAAATCTGCCCAGCATAAATAATTCTAATTGCATCTCCAGTAATTGTCCCATTCCCTTTCGCAAGGAGTCTAACTTTGATTTGGTCATTGTTAGAAATCACAACCGAATCAAGCAAGTTCCACAGTCCGCCATTTGTTTGTTGATTTACCTTTTTGATTTTAAAATAATTCGAAGTATTGATCTGATATTCTGCATCTGTTGCCGAAGAAGCTAAATCCTGCCACATCGCATAAATGAAATACTTGCCTTCGTTTAGTTGAGGAGAAGTCCACTGAACAAATTGACTTTCATCTCCAGGTAAAATGTAAAGGAAACTTTCACCGTAATAATTCCAGAAAGAATTAGAAGTAGATAAATTCCAATTTCCAACAATAGTTGCATTATCATTATCGATGATGAATCTCATTGGATGATTGATCCCCAGATATTCCATAATTCCCAGAACAGTTTGCCTGCCAAACAAATCAAGAATTGAATTATCAATCCACTGACCATTGGAAAAATATGTGTAAGGAGTTTCGTAAGTCAAAGCTAAAATTTGATCACCCCAATTTGCCCACATCCATCCTTCAGGAAAATAAGGCTGAAGATTTGAATAACTATAGTCTGATGGATTTATAAAATCAGAATTTCCCGATTGAAGATTTGCAAACTGCATTTGCTTTCTATAAAAATAATCTGAAGTAGAAGATGCTGTATGTATCCAGAATGTCGCATAATTGGCAACTTGAGAATGCATATTTAAGGCAACATAAATTCTATTTTGTGCTAGTATATTCTGCAAAAAACTTTTTGTGTATAAAACTTCTTTTGGGGTTTGAGATGGAGAAAGATTCCAGGATCTCTCAAGGTCAATATTGTTTGCATTCACTCTCGATTTACCAAGGTACACACCATCTGGATTGATGAAAGGTAAAATGAACCATTTAATTTTAGTTCTCAAGTAAGAAGCCACTTCATCATCCGATAGAAAATAATTTATTATTCCATCAAGATGATAAGATGAAGGTGTTTCTGATGGATGTGTTCTGCCGTGTGTCCAGATGAAAAATTTTTGTGAATCTGGTATTGTAAAATCTGTAATTGTCAAAACGATTAAAGGACGATTTTGTTCAGAAAATCCTATGGTATCTATTTCAACATACGGATTGTTGATTAATTGATTAACTTTCTCAGTCAACTGTGAAACTGAATACGGCACATAATAAGCCACATAGACAGAGTCTTCTGTATAAGTTTTTCTAAAAACATTTTTTTGAGGACTTTCAACGGCAGTAAATCTTATCCAATTCTTATTGTCATAAGAATACATCGGTCGTGTTGCATCGGAGTTTTGAATTGTAACTGCAACATATCGATTCTTTACATTTTTCATTTTGAAATAAAACCATCTGCCCACAATATCTGAATTTACTCTGACTGTAAAATTTATCGAATCGTTTGTTGTGACAGATTGAAGATTACCACTATCAAAATTGGCTTCGAAAATTACCTGGGAGTGACTTCTTATAACGAAGAACAAAATCAAAATAATCGGTAAAAGTTTTTTCATAATTGACTTTTTGTTTTACAAATTTATGATTGATTGAAGTGCGAACAAAAGTCAAGTTAAGGCAATCACTTTTAAAGTTCGAATATGAATTTTTACATAATGAATTGTAAATACACCCAAACAAAATTCTAATTCAGAATAGCCTAAGCAAGCCAGTTAAATGAAATATCAAAAGAAAATGCACTTACCTTCAAAATGAAGATAAGTGCATCAAATATTTTTAAAAATGAATTTTTATTCTTGATCGTAAATCTGCTTGATCAAATTGGCATAACGTTCTTCAATCACTTTTCTTCTAACTTTCAGTGTTGGAGTTAATTCACCATCTTCGATTGTAAATGGTTTGTCAAGAATAACGAACTTTCTGATTCGTTCATAAGTAGCGAGATTTTTTTGCAATGTCTGAATATCTTTTTCGATCAATTTATAAATTTCAGGATGATGAGCTAAGTCTTCAACTCTTTCATAAGGAATTTTATGTGCATCTGCATACTCTCGAATTGCTTCAAAATCGGGTGTGATCAAAGCGGAGAGAAATGTTTTGTTATCTCCAATTAAAATAAATTGATCGATGAATTTACTTCGAGTGAATAAACTTTCAAGCTGTTGAGGAGCAATGTATTTTCCACCCGAAGTTTTGAAAAGATGTTTCTTCCTATCGGTGATTCTGAGAAACCCGTGCTTATCAAATTCACCTATATCTCCTGTGTGAAGCCAGCCGTCTTTATCGATTGCTTCTTCGGTTGCTTTTTTATTTTTGTAGTAACCTTTCATAATGTTTGGGCCGCGAGCCAGGATTTCTCCATCTTCTGCAATTTTGACTTCAACACCAGGAATTGGCTTACCAACAGTTCCAAATTTGTAATCATCCAGTCTATTGCAAGAAATCACCGGACTTGATTCGGTCAAACCATAACCTTCAATAATTAAAATTCCCATCGCTTCAAAAAATTCACCAATCTCTTGAGGTAAAGCAGCACCGCCACTTACAAAGAATCTTAATCTTCCGCCAGTTGCAGCTCTTATTTTGTGGAAGACTAATTTTTCCGCCAATTTATATTTAGCAGTAAGTAATGGATTTAATTTTTTCTCTTTCTTTGCTTGGTGATATTTCTTTCCAACTTCAAGTGCCCAGTAGAAAATTTTTTGTTTTGCTGGTGGAGATGTATCAACATTCTTCATTACTCTTGCGTGAATTCTTTCAAACAAACGCGGAACGGAAGTCATTATTGTTGGCTTTACTTCTTGCAAATCTTTTGCAACAGTATCAATTGATTGAGCATAAGCAATTAAACATCCAGCTGAAAATGCTGTATAGTATCCTGCCATTCTTTCAAATGAGTGTGAAAGCGGGAGAAATGAAAGAAAGATATCGGTATGATCGGCAAGGATAACCTGCAAGGCAGCTTTTACATTACTTACAAAGTTATTGTGAGTCAACATAACTCCCTTGGGTTCTCCAGTTGTACCCGAAGTGTAAATTAATGTACAAAGATCATCAGGTTTAACTTTCTTCATCTCTTCTTCGAGAACAGGCTCATATTTCGAAGATTCTTGCTTCCCTTTTTCAACAATTTGATTAAAAGTATAAACTCCTTCTTCAGCATCTTTTTCATTTAAAACAATTATATGTTTAAGAGATTTTACATTATCTTTGATCTTTTGAACTTTTGTGAGTTGAAGTTTATTTGAAACAATTACCGCTTTGCACTCCGCATCGTTCATTATGTATTCAATTGTATTTGAAGTTGAAGAAGGATACATTGGAACATCAACTGCCCCTATCGAAAGAATTGCAAGATCTGAGAAAACCCATTCGGGTCTATTCTCTGAAATTATTCCGACTATATCGCCTCGTTTAATTCCAAGAGAAAGTAAACCCATTGCAAAATTTCGAACCGCTTCCCTCAGCTCTCTGTATTTAATGCCCACCCACTGGTTTTGTTCTTTATACATTAGAGCTGGACGCTCAAGGTTAATAAAGTGTTTGGTTATTCTATCATACATCTCTACGATAGTTGTAAATTCAGTAACAATTGGCATTTTAGCTCTCCTCTTTTATTTGGCAAAATAGTTTGATATAGATTAATTATCAAGAACCCGAAAATTTTATTTTTTGACTCTTTAAAAGGCGATAACTTTTTGGCTTTTAAATATTTTTTGTTTTTTATCTTTGCAAAAACGGAGACAATGAGTTTATGAAAAATCTCAGGCAAATTTTCTCTAGCTTTTTTAATAAAAGTCTCGATATAATTGAATACATCGGGAATAAACTTCCTCATCCTGCAACATTGTTTGCTTTGCTTGCTCTAATTGTTGCGTTCTTTTCTCTAATAGGTGATTTCCTGACTTGGAGTGCAATTCATCCAGCGAATAATTCAACAATTACAGTTCAAAACCTGTTAAGCTCAGATGGAATCAGATGGATTTACACTAATGTAACTTTCAACTTTGTAAATTTTCCGCCACTCGGTTATGTACTCGCGGTTATGATTGGTATAGGTGTAGCAGAAGGTTCAGGACTTTTTACGGCATTGATTCGAGCTCTTGTGTTAAGTGCACCAAAAAAATTAATTACCTTTTCTCTTGTTTTTACCGGTATCCTTTCTCACATTGCTTCTGAAGCTGGATATGTGATTTTAATTCCACTCGGAGCAATGTTATTCCACGCCCTTGGAAGACATCCAATAGCAGGACTTGCTGCTGCATTCTGTGGCGTTAGTGGCGGTTTCGGTGCAAATTTTTTGATCGGATCAGTTGATCCAATTCTTGCTGGACTTTCTCAATCCGCTGCTCAAATTTTAGATCCAATCATAAAAATAAATGCAGCGGTGAATTTTTATTTTATGTTCGTTTCTGCTGTTCTTATTACATTTCTTGGGACATTTATTACTGAAAAAATAGTTGAACCAAGACTTAAGGTTTATTCAGGTAATGTCGAACGAACAAATGTCAATACAATTACTCCTGATGAGAAAAAAGGATTGAAATGGGCTGGCATCAGTGCTTTATTAATTATTGCTTTTCTTACTATTAGCATCGTTCCTGAGAATGGAATTCTTCGAAATCCAGAAACGAAAGAAATTTTGCATTCACCTTTCTTTGATGGAATAATAACTTGAATTTTACTTTTCTTTTTTATTCCTGGTTTGGCATACGGAATTATTGTTAAATCAATTCGAAGTGATAAAGATTTGATGAAACACATAATTAAATCAATGAGCACAATGGCAACTTACATTGTTTTAGTCTTTTTCGCAGCCCAATTTGTTTATTTTTTCAAATACAGTAATCTCGGATTGATCCTGGCAAATAAAGGTGCCGAGTTTTTAAAAAGCATTGAGTTAACTGGTATTAGTTTAATTGTTGCATTTGTTTTATTATCTGCATTTATTAATATGTTTATGGGCAGTGCATCAGCTAAATGGGCAATTATGGCTCCTGTTTTTGTTCCAATGTTTATGCTGCTTGGCTATCATCCAGCATTAACTCAAGCTGCATTCAGAATTGGTGACTCTGTCACAAATCTAATCACACCTATGATGAGTTACTTTGCTCTAATTGTCGCTTTCGCACAAAAATACGATGAGAAATACGGAATTGGTACAATTATATCTACTATGCTTCCATATACAATATTGTTTACAATTTTCTGGATTCTTTTATTAATTGTGTGGATGTTGTTTGGATTACCTGTTGGACCCGATGGACCATTATACTTGAATTAAATGGAAAAATTTATTATCAGTTAAAATAACCAGAATCTTTCTTTATAATTTATTCTGAAGAAAAACAAACTTTGATTTTTACCAATGATTTTCTTTTATACATTTCGATGATTATGTTTGAACAAAATTTCCAGAAACTATTTATGACCTATTCAGATGCTTGAATCTTTGTTCTACATTTTTTATTTAGTTACAAATTCTCACTAAAAATTTTTTAGTGAAGTCAGATTTTAAAAAACAATAAAGGAGTCTTTTATATGAGCAACTCAAATACAAAATCAAACGAAAAACTTTCTTTGAATGAGGATTTGTTTAAGCAGGGAGGTTTGAAGTTTAAATATATTTTTTCAAAAAAGGGAATTCATCCTTTTGATGAAATAGAATGGGAATTTCGGGAAGCTAAAATTTCAAACGAAAAAGGTCAGGTTGTATTTCATCAAAAAGATGTTGAAGTACCTAAAAGCTGGTCAATGACAGCTACTAATGTCGTTGTGTCTAAATATTTTCACGGACAAATTAATACGCCCGAAAGAGAGAAAAGCGTCAAACAATTAATCAACAGAGTTTCCAAAACAATAACCGAATGGGGCATAAAAGACGGATATTTCGAAACCCTAGATGATGCTAAAGCTTTTTACTCAGAACTGACTTATCTTCTTGTTAATCAATATGGTAGTTTCAATAGTCCTGTCTGGTTTAATGTTGGAATAGAAGAAAAACCGCAATGCTCAGCCTGTTTTATAAATTCCGTTGAAGATACGATGGAATCAATACTTGAACTTGCAAAAACAGAGGGGATGCTTTTCAAATACGGAAGTGGAACTGGCTCAAATCTTAGTGTTTTAAGATCATCTAAAGAACCTTTAAGTGGCGGTGGTATGGCTTCTGGACCAGTCTCCTTTATGAAAGGATTTGATGCTTTTGCTGGTGTGATTAAAAGTGGCGGAAAGACTCGTCGTGCCGCCAAGATGGTAATCTTAAATGTTGATCATCCTGACATCATAGATTTTATTAATTGCAAAGCAGAAGAAGAGAAAAAAGCTCACGCTTTAATTCAAATGGGATATGATCCAGGATTTAATGTTCCTGGCGGAGCTTATGACAGCATAGCCTATCAAAATGCAAATCATTCCGTTCGTGTATCCGATGAATTTATGCATGCTGTTACCGAAGATAAAGAATGGCAGACTAAAGCAGTTAAAACTGGAAAAGTTTTAGATACATATCGTGCAAGAGATATAATGGATCAAATTGCTCAAGCTGCTTGGATTTGCGGCGATCCTGGAATGCAATTCGATACAGCTATTAATGACTGGCATACCTGTCCAAATACTGCAAGGATTAACGCAAGCAATCCATGTAGCGAATATATGTTCCTGGATGATTCAGCCTGTAATCTTGCATCATTAAACTTAATGAAATTTAGAAAAGAAGATGGATCATTTGATGTCGAAAAATTCAAATACGCCTGTGATATATTTATCACAGCTCAAGAGATTATAGTTGATAACTCATCTTACCCAACTAAAGCAATTGAAAGAAACAGTCACGAATATCGCCCACTCGGATTAGGTTACGCAAATTTAGGCGCACTTTTAATGGCAAGTGGACTTGCTTACGACAGTGATGAAGGCAGAGCTTTTGCTGCATCAATTACATCAATTATGACTGGTGAAGCTTATAGACAATCTGCTGTAATTGCAAGCAAGATTGGTCCTTTTAAAGGTTACGCAAAAAATCGCGATCCTTTCTTGAGAGTTATGAATAAACATTTATCAGCAGCAAGAAAAATTGACGGCACTCTTATTCCAATTGATCTTTATAACGAAGCTGTTGCTGTTTGGGAAGAAGCTATTAAACTGGGTGAACAATATGGATTTAGGAATGCTCAAGTAACTGTTTTAGCACCAACAGGAACAATTGGATTTATGATGGATTGCGACACCACTGGAGTTGAACCTGATATTGCCCTTGTCAAATATAAAAAATTAGTCGGCGGTGGTGTATTTAAAATTGTTAACAACACAGTTCCACTCGCACTTGAAAAACTTGGTTATGATAGCGAACAAATCGAACAAATAGTTGCTTACATAAATGCCAATGATACAATCGAGGGCGCTCCATATTTATTAGAAAAACATCTCCCAATTTTTGATTGTGCTTTCAAACCTGCAAACGGCAAAAGATCAATCCATTACATGGGTCACATAAAGATGATGGCTGCAGTTCAGCCGTTCCTTTCTGGTGCAATTTCAAAAACAGTTAATATGCCAAATGAAGTTACGCCAGAAGATATTAAGAATGCTTACATCGAAGCGTGGAAACTTGGGTTGAAAGCAATTGCCATTTATCGTGATGGCTGCAAACTAACTCAACCGCTCAGTACTTCATTAAAAACTGATAAGAAAATTAAAGTTGAAGAAAAATCAAATTTAGTAGAACAAAGACCTAAACGAAGAAGATTACCAGACGAAAGAAAGTCAATCACCCACAAATTCAGTATTGGAGGACACGAAGGTTACATCACTGTCGGGATGTATGAAGATGGAACTCCCGGCGAAATATTCATCGTTATGTCAAAGGAAGGAAGCACAATTTCAGGCGTGATGGATGCTTTTGCAACTGCAGTTTCTCTTGCTTTACAATATGGCGTTCCATTGAAAGTACTTGTTGATAAATTCACTCACACAAGATTTGAACCTTCCGGATTTACAAATAACAAACAAATTCCAATTGCAAAATCAATAATGGACTATATTTTCAGATGGTTAGCTCTTAAGTTTCTACCGGATGAAGCAATTAATTACTCATCAATAGTTGAAACTCCCGCAGACGAGAAAGTAACCACAGAAGCCACATTGACTTCATCATCAAAGAATGATAAACTATCAAATACAATCGAACAAACCGAGAAAATGATTTTTGTAAGTCAAGCAGATGCACCACCATGTCCGGAGTGTGGTTCAATAATGGTCAGAAGTGGAAGCTGTTATAAATGTTTTGAATGTGGTTCAACAAGCGGATGTTCATAAGATTTATTTCTAATTAACCTTTAAAACAAAAAAGCCTCGCAAGAAGCGAGGCTTTTTAATTTATAAAGATATCTTAATTCCCATTTGTTAAGGCATAAAGTTCCTCAATCCTTCTTGCACCTACAAATCGTCTATCATAATATCCATCAGCCATCGAGCTAACTATTACTCCATATTTAGTTGAGGCATGAACGAAATAGTTATCCCAGAGATAGATTCCAACATGTCCCGGATTTTGTCTTCTTCGTGTATTAAAAAAAACCAGATCACCGAACTGTAATTCTTCGCGACTTACTGGTTTGCCAATCTTAATTTGTTGTAGAGTTGAACGAGGAATTTCAATATTTAATGATTCCTGAAAAATCAACTGAGTGAAAGCGCTACAGTCAATTCCTCTTCTTGTTGTTCCTCCAAATTTGTAAGGGGTTCCCAAATAATTAATGACTGTCATTAAAAATTTTTCATAATAAGTTGGATTGCTATTAAGAGTATCAAGGTTACCTCTTCGCACTAAAATTTCTGTCATATCTCTGATAGGTTTGGATTGATCTTCTAAAATTATTTCCTGTAACTCATCTTCAGTAAATTCAAGGTCAGTTGCAAATCGTTGTGTTGTATCACTTTGTTGAACAGTCAGAGCTCTTTTTATTCTTATGGAATCAACATAAAGATTTTGAGTATTGTTAGAAGATTTGGTTGCAAATCGCACGGGGCCGTAACAAGCTGCAATAAAAAATACAAGAAAAAGAAATAATAAAACTTTCCTCAAACTCTCTCTCCTATCATCATTATAAAAAATAAAAAGGGTATGATGATATTTCACATCATACCCTTAAAAAATTTCGGATTAACCTAAATAGGCTTTCAATGCTTTGCTTCGTGAGGCGTGACGTAATCTACGGATAGCTTTTTCTTTAATTTGGCGAACTCTTTCTCGAGTTAGATTAAACTTCTCACCAATTTCTTCTAAAGTAAGAGAATGTTCGTGATTTAAACCAAAGTATAATCTAATTACTTCAGCTTCTCTTTCAGTTAATGTAGAAAGAGCTCTTTCAATTTCCATCTTGAGAGATTCTTTCATTAATCCGTGATCAGGAGCTGGTTGTTGATCGTTTGTAATCACATCAAGTAATCTGTTTTCTTCACCCGGTGCAAATGGCGCATCAACAGAAACATGACGGCCCGAAATTTTCAAAGTATCCGCAATTTCATTGACCGGAATATTCAATTCTTCTGAAAGTTCTTCTGCACTTGGTTCTCTTTCAAATTCTTGCTCAAGGTTGCTGAATGCTTTACCAATTTTATTTAATGCACCAACTCTATTAAGTGGCAATCGAACAATTCTTGACTGCTCGGCTAATGCTTGTAAGATGGATTGCCTAATCCACCAAACTGCATAAGAGATGAACTTGAAGCCTCTTGTTTCGTCAAATCTCTTTGCAGCTTTAATTAAACCAAGATTACCTTCATTAATTAAATCACCAAGTGATAATCCTTGATTTTGATACTGCTTGGCAACACTAACAACGAAACGTAAGTTTGCTTTGACCAGTTTTTCAAGAGCTTTCTGGTCACCTTTTTTAATTCGTTGAGCTAATTCTATTTCTTCTTCAGCTGTAATCAAGTCAACTTTACCAATCTCTTGCAAGTATTTGTCTAAAGATTGACTTTCACGATTTGTGTATTGTTTAGTTATTCTTACCATATTTATCCCTTTAAATTTGTTTCGACATCAATTCTATCAATAATGCCCACAATAGAGGCATCAACGGGAGCCATATCAACTGGCAAAGGAATTACTGCTTCAGAGGCAGTTATATACATAACAATTTCTCCTGGACCTGCGCCCACTGTATCAATTGCAACTATTGGCTCCCCTGTTTTTTCCAATTTTGAATTAAGAGGCTGAATAAATTGCATTTTCATTGATTGCAGGGCAGGATACTTTTTAGTCGCCCAAATTGTTCCAATTACTTTTGCAAAAAACATTAGTTCTTTGCTGTCTCCAACTTTTCTTCTTTTATAACAATATCAAGTTTATCAACAATTGCCATAATTACGGCATCAATAGGTTTATTTTTTGTAAAAGTAGTTTGCCGTGCTGATGAACCTGTGGCTACAAGAACTACTTCACCAACGCCAGCACCAACACTATCAACTGCGACTACAAAGTTTTTAGTATCGGTGTAATCAAGATTTATTTGTCTGACAATCAGGAATTTGGCGCCAACAAGGTTCTCGTCTTTTCTTGTTGCCCAAACTGTTCCAATAACTTTTCCTAAAATCAAGTTCCCACCATTATTTGTTAATTTTTAACAATTTTACATTATTATAATTTAAATATTTTTCATCATTAAAAGTAGTAAGCACAAGTTTGTTCTGGATAGCCATCATAACAATAAGTGCATCGCGTAAGTTCCAATCCAAATTTCGATTTTTTGCATCAGAAATTAAATCAGCCACTTTCTCAGCATATCTACTGTGAATTCCTAATATCTTAAATCCATAAAGCATCATGTCAGCATATTTTTTGTTTTCTTTACCTGCTAATTCATAAACTTCAATTGCATTTATAACTGTCGTAAAACAATCGTATTTAGACATTAATTTCATCAAAATTGATTCTTTTTTGTCTGTAATTAGATGATCGAAAAGTATATCGGTATCAACTAAAATTTGTTTCATTCTTTGATTTTACCTTTTGAAATAACAACTCCAAGTGCAATTTCAAGTGGGATTTTCTGAATATCAGCAATTTTTTTAACAATATTGGCAGAAATTTTTTCTTGCTTACAAATCTCTTCAAGATCGGGATAAAGCTTTGCTTTAAATGATTTAACGCTTGACGATCGAAAATATTCTAATGCGTCCACTGAAAAAAATGGATTACCGTCTATTATTTTTAATGAAAATTCTTTCTCTTTCATTGTCTTATTTCTTTAAGAAAACTTTTTCCTGCAAGATTATTTTCAACTCCGAAAAATTCACAAATCGTTTTGGCAAGATCAGCAAAAGTTTCTCGCAAACCCAGATCAACACTTTGCTTTGTTTTTTTTCCATAAACCAAAATTGGGACAAGTTCTCTTGTGTGATCTGTACCGGGATAAGTCGGATCATTTCCATGATCTGCTGTAATAAAAAGCAAATCATTTTCGTTTAATGAATTGATAATATCTGGTAAGTAATCATCAAATTCTTTTAATGCATTATAAAATCCTTGAACATCGTTCCGATGGCCATAAAGCATATCGAAATCTACAAGATTTGTCATTATATAAGCATCTGTTTCTGTCTTTACTTTATCAATGGTTTGAAGAATTCCATCGAGATTGTTCTTGGTTTTTATTTGTACATCAATATTTCGATAAGCAAATAAATCGTTAATTTTACCGATACCAATTGTTTTGATATTATTTCGTTTTAATACATCAAATATTACATCACCATTGGGTTCGAGAGCGAAATCTTTCCTTCGATATGTTCTTGTGAAGTTACCATTTGAACCTATAAACGGGCGGGCTATTATTCTTCCTACTGAATGTTCACCTATCATTACTTTTTCTCGAGTAACTTTACAAATTTCATATAATCTCTCAACAGGAATAACATCTTCATGAGCAGCAATTTGGAAAACCGAATCAGCACTTGTGTAAACAATCGGATAACCTGTTTTAATATGTTCTTCACCAAGTTCTTGAATAATTTCTGTCCCTGAAGCAGCTTTATTCCCCAGTATTCCTTTTAAATTATTTAATCTTATAAAATTTTCTATTATCTCATCTGGAAATCCATTTGGATAAACAGGAAATTGTTTTTCAGAAATTAGTCCACCGAGCTCCCAATGTCCGGTTGTACTATCTTTACCTTTTGAGACCTCTTTCATCTTGCCAAAACATCCAATTACATTTCTCACTTTTGAATTTAACTGAACAACTTTCCCAAGACCGAGGTTTTCAAGATTTGGAAGTTCAATTCCCTTTAAAGCTTTAGCGATGTTTCCTATAGTATTCGAGCCTTCATCATTATAATATTTTGCATCGGGGGCGTTTCCGATTCCAACTCCATCGAGAACAATTACAATTGCTTTTTTCATAATTAACCTATTTAACTGTCCTTATTTTATTGCCACCATCTAAAATTGCTTTATTCAAAGCAGTTTCTGCTGAATGGAACAAAGTTTCTGCTCGAGTGTTTTTTGTTCCCCCAGCGTAACCTATACTAACAGTAACTCCAAATTTATTATCTTCAAATTCAATAAACTCACCAGAAATTTTTTGGATAATCTTCTGACACCAGATATTATCAACTGCCGATTCACGGTTAATAAATAAGACGCCAAATTTTAGTGTATCTAACCTACCCAATTCCATTAAATCTTCTGCTTCGTTGTTTAAACGCAATGCGATATGTTTTGCGATTTTGGGAACTACTTTTTGGGAATATCTCATAATTATTTTATCTACTCGATCGACGGTGATTAATGCCAGTCCAATGTGCTTTTCACCCCCAGTAATTTTAGTGACCTCGCTCACTTTTCTTTCAAATGTTTGACGATTTAATAGCATTGTTTCAAGATCAATGCTTAGATATTTTTCAAGCAAATTTTTATTGATTAAATTATCTAATTGAAATGCAAAGTAATTGGCTACATTTTCAACGATTCTTACATCGTCGTCGACGTATTTTTTCTTTTTCAAATTTTCTATTACAAAAGCACCATGAATTCTTCCGTTTGAACTGATTGGGACTATCATCAACGAACCTTTAATGTCTGAAAGGTATCCTTTCCAATATAAAAAATATTTATTATGGCTGGAATCATCAATTCTTACGCTACTACCTGAACGAATCGCATTTCCAATCAAGGTCTCAAAATTTACATGAACTGGTGATCCTTCACCCATATAATCAATCGATGTTTTA
>JBNAWO010000005.1:22590-28140 GCA_049699815.1 Ignavibacteria bacterium
GTACCAGGATCGTAAAGTACAATTCCAAGGGCATCCCATTCAATTAATTTATCAAATAAAACAATAAATCTCTGCATTAATATTCTTTCATCAAATTCTCCTGCTGAAATACCGATTAGATCAAGTAAAGCATCGAGTTTCTGATTAACAAGATCAATTTGATATTTTTGATCATACATGTTCAGAATGAGAGTGATCATTCTAACAAATCTACCAAGTGTAAAAATATGCTCGGGACCAAAAGCATCTTCGCTTTTACTGTCAATTGCAAGAACACCTATAACTTTATTATTAATAAAAACGGGAACAGCAGCAATCGATTTTATTCCAATCGGTGTTCGATAGTATCTAATTAAGCCCTCTTCGACATTTGAATTAATATTGCAAGTGTAAATTGGATTTTCTGTAATTATGACTTTGCTAATTATATCGGTGCCTAAAGAATATTTAAATTTCTGAAGTCCATCTTCGTCTGCTGCATAATTGTAAAAAATAACCTCATTTCTATCTTTTCTATACCAAAAGAAAATTGCCGCATGAGCATCAAAAACATATTTAATTACCTCTAAGGTCTTTTCAAGATAATAATTAAATTGGACTTCACTACTCGAACTAGCAGGAGTTTCTTCAAGTGCAATTTTTCTATAATGTATATTTAAATCCTGAGGGACTAATTTAGTTACATTTGCGTTTGAAATTCTGTGTTGTAGCTCCGATTCAGTTAAGATTCTATCATTTGTTTCTAACCTTGTGTTTGGTTTTCCTTCTTCCTGCGGAGAAAAATTTCTTTCTTCATTACCTGTTTCATTATTATTTTCTTCTATAAGGGTTTTCCCTTTACCATTACGAGCAAAAATTAATAAGCTAATAATTAAAATAATAAGCACATAACAGAAAAGTTTTACAAAAGTTGATTCAAAAAGGTTTGAAGCAACAATCAACACCAGAATTATTAAGAATACAAATGCTCTTTTAAGATAGAGATTTTTCAAATTACCTTCTCTCTACTTTCGGTATACTTTCTTACCAAAAATGATTGAAATTCTTTTTTCCCTTCACCAGATTTCGATGAGTAAAAGAAGAAATTAAAATCCAAATTCGTCATTATTTGTTCGGCCAATTTTTTTAATTTAGATTTTTCTGACTGATTTAATTTATCAACTTTTGTAAACAAAATGCAATAAGGTAATCCAAGTTCAAACACATAATCTCTTGCAATTTCATCAAGTTTTGTGAAAGGTACTCTTGCATCCATTAAATGACATACAAGCAGAATTTTATTGCTTAAATTAAAATAATCTTGAATGAGTTTTGAAAATCTAAAACTTTCTTCTTTACTTCTTGAAGCAAAACCAAAGCCTGGTAAATCAACTAGATAAAATTTTTCATCAATAATATAAAAATTAATAGAGCGTGTTTTTCCAGGAGTTTGACTGACCTTAGCAAAATTTTTTTTACTAAGAAGTGAATTTATTAACGATGACTTTCCTACATTTGATCGACCCATAAATACAATTTCTGGAAGCTTTTGCGTTTTAAGCTGATCAAGTGAATAAACTGTTCGTTCTAATCTAACATTATTAAAGTCAATCTTCATAATCAAAAAATACCCTTGAAAAATAAAAAAGGAGTAGTCAGATTGCTCCAACTACTCCTCGATATTAATTAACTAAAATTCAATTGTTTGATTGTTCTGTATCTTTGGGAGACTCTTTTTGAGCATCATCTGAATTTGGTTTTTCTTCAGATGATTGAACATTCTCCTTATTTTCAGATTTGGCATCAACTACCTCAGTTTCCGTTTTATCTTTAGTCTCTTGTTCAGACTGAACTACAGTAGTTACTTTCTTTTTCTGCTCCTTCGCAAAGCCTTCATTATAATCGACAAGTTCTAAAATTGCAAGATCTGCTCCATCACCTTTTCTTGCACCTAACTTAACAACTCTTGTATAACCACCTGGCCGATCACCAACTTTTACAACAATTTCATTAAACAATTCTTTTAGGGCATCACGATCCTTAATAAATCTTGCAACGTACCTTCTTGCAGGTATATCCCCCTTGCGAGCTTTTGTAATTAATCTTTCAACAAAAGTTCTCGCCTCTTTTGCTTTAGCAACTGTAGTTTTAATTTTTTTGTGCTTGAATAAAGCAGTTGCAAGATTAATCAATAAAGCCTTTTTGTGTTCTGCTGTTCTTTTAAGTTTTCTTCCTTTAACTGCGTGTCTCATTTTTCAATTCCTGATTATTCTTTTTCGTCTTCAAGGTATTTATCGACATCCATTCCAAATTGGAGACCGAGATTTTCAATTTTTTCTTTAATCTCATCCAATGATTTTCGACCGAAATTTCTAAATCTCAATAATTCATTTTCTTCCCTTCTAACTAGGTCAGCAATTGACATAATATTTGCGCCACGTAACGAATTAAATGCTCTTACCGATAATTCAAGTTCTTCGATTGACATTTTAAGTAATTTACGAATTCTTTCTTTTTCAGCATCTCTTGGTTTTTCAGCTGCTGCAGCTTTTGCTTCGTATTTATAATTTAAGAAGAATTCAAAATGTTCTTTTAATATTTGAGCTGCAAAGTTCAAACTTTCTTCAGGAGTGATTGATCCATCAGTTGTAATTTCAAGCGTTAATCTTTCGAGATTATCTCGATTTGCATATCGGATTGTTTCAACAGTATAATTAACATTTTTAATCGGTGTAAAAATACTATCAATCGGAATGACACCAATTGAAAATTCAGGGCTTTTATTTTCTTCAGCTGGTACATATCCAATACCTTGACCTAACCATAATTCCATTGTAAAGTTAGCAGACTTTCCAAGTGTTGCAATGTGCGCATCAGGATTTAATACCTCGATATCGTTGGTTTGCTTCTGAATATCACCAGCTTTGAAATCGCCAGGACCCTTAACTTTTAATGTAATTTTATTTGCTTTATTGTTAAGAATTTTAATTCTAACTTGTTTGAGGTTTAAAATAATTTCGGTCACATCCTCTTTCACACCTTCAATTGTGCTGTATTCATGGAGGATGTTATCGATTTTAATTGCTTTGAAAGCAGCACCAGGAATAGAAGAAATAAGAACGCGCCTCAAAGCATTTCCGATGGTAATTCCGTAACCTCTCTCAAGTGGTTGAATCACAAACTTCCCATAGCTTGGAGAATAAGAGGTTTGATCCAATGTAATCTTTTCAGGTAATTGCAATAATGATAAACTCATCTTTTCAACCTTTCCTAAGGTTATTGATTATTTAGAATACAATTCAACTATTAACTGTTCATTAGCATTAAGAGGAATATCTACTCTTTCTGGAATGTGTAAAAATGTTCCTGAAAGTGTTGCCTTATCAATTTGTAACCACGGATAAGTTCCCTCTTTAACTCTTTTAAGTGAATTATGAATAATATCCAGAGCTTTGCTTTTCTCTTTGATTGATACAACCTGTCCTGGTTTTAATAAATAAGATGGAATATCAACGATTTTACCATCCACCAAAATATGTCTATGTCGGACAAGTTGTCTTGCAGCTTTTCTTGAAGGAGCAAAACCCAATCTATAAACAACATTATCAAGCCTTCTTTCCAGAAATTTTATAAGGTTTTCACCCGTACGACCTTTTTGCTTTAATGCTTTTTCAAAATAATTTTTGAATTGTCGTTCGAGAAGGCCGTAAATTCTTTTAACTTTTTGTTTTTCTCTTAACTGAATTCCATACTCACTAATCTTTGTTCGACGAGATGTACCGTGTTGCCCTGGAGGATAATTTTTCTTTTCCAGAGGGCACTTTTCGGTATAGCATTTCGTTCCCTTTAAGAATAACTTTTCTCTTTCTCTTCTACATAATTTACAAACAGCGTCGTGATAAACTGCCATTTACTTTTTCTCCAATAATTATACTCTTCTTCTTTTTGGTGGTCTACAACCGTTATGAGGAATTGGTGTAATATCTTTAATTGATTCAATCTGAAGTCCAACATTTGCAAGAGCACGAATTGCGGCTTCTCTACCGGCACCTGGTCCTTTAATCAAAACATCAACTTTTCTAACACCTGCGTCATAAGCTTCTTTCGCAGCTGCTTCAGCAGTTACCTGAGCTGCATAAGGCGTATTCTTCTTCGAGCCTCTAAAACCATTTCTTCCTGCTGATGACCAGGCTATTGTATTTCCATAAATATCTGTAATTGTCACAATTATATTATTAAATGTTGCCTGGATGTGAGCAACTCCTTTTGGATCTATATGAATTTTTTTCTTTGATTTTTTTTGTGTCTTTGCCAAGTTTCAATCTCCTCTAAATTACTTCTTAGCTACCGCTTTTTTCTTGCCAGCAACCGTTTTTCTCTTACCTTTTCTTGTACGTGCATTTGTTCTTGTTCTCTGACCCCGAACTGGTAAACCTTTTCGATGTCTCAAACCACGATATGTTCCTATATCCATTAATCTTTTAATGTTCATCTGAACTTCACTTCTCAAAGCACCTTCAACCTTGTAATCAGAAGTAATAACTGCACGAATTGCAGCCACTTCGTCGGGCGTCAGATCACCAACTTTTTTATTAGGATCAACATTAGCAGCTTTAAGGATATCCCAAGTATTAGAGCGACCAATACCATAGATTAAAGGTAAAGCGTATGCAATTTTTTTATTTTTTGGTAAATCAATTCCAGCTATACGTGCCAATTTTAAACTCCTTTTTTATCCTTGTCTTTGCTTATGTTTTGGATTTTTACAGATAACTCTCACCTGTCCTTTCCTTTTAATTATTTTACAATGTTCACATCTTTTTTTGACAGAAGCTCTAACTTTCATAAAAACTCCGTTTTACTTATATCTATAAATAATTCTTCCTTTAGTTAAATCATATGGTGAAATTTCAACCTGAACTTTATCACCAACAAGTATACGAATAAAATGCATTCTCATCTTGCCAGAAACATGAGCGAGTATTTCGTGACCATTATCAAGTTTTACTTTGAACATTGCATTTGGCAATGTTTCAGTTATAACGCCATCCATTACAATAACATCTTTTTTTGCCATCAGATTGTCAAAATTTCTGGTTCGTTTTTAGTAATTAAAATTGTATGTTCAAAATGTGCAGATGGTTGACCATCATCTGTTACGATTGTCCAACCATCACGCAAAGTTCTCACTCTGTAAGTTCCTGCATTAACCATCGGTTCAATTGCCAGTGTCATTCCTTCTCTCAACTTAGGGCTCGGTCCTCCAACCATATAATTTGGAATTGAAGGATCCTCGTGTAAATATTTTCCAACTCCATGACCTGTTAATTCTCTCACAATACTAAAACCATTACTTTCTACATAAGATTGAATGGCTTTCGAAATATCTGAAACTCGATTGCCATTTCTAGCCTTTTCTATTCCTTTATATAATGCTTCTTCAGTCACTTTCATTAACTTCTTTTTTAATTCAGAAACTTTTCCAACCGGAAAAGTTTTTGCTGCATCACCATAGAAACCGTTCAATTGAACACCAACATCAATCGAAACAATTTGACCTTCTTTCAAAGG
>JBNAWO010000005.1:28150-54739 GCA_049699815.1 Ignavibacteria bacterium
CACAGCATTATCAACTGATGCACAAATAGAAGCTGGAAAATTAAAACTTCCTGCTTGTGAATAACCTTTAAAGGCAGGAATTCCACCACGTGACCTAATTAGGTCTTCAGCAGCTTCATCGAGCATCTTAGTAGTAATACCAGGTTTTATCAAAGAACTCATCAAATTCAAAACTTCAGCAACAATTTGACAACTTTTTCTTATACCATCAATTTCCTGAGCATTTTTTATAAAAATCATTAAAAGTTATCTACGACCTTTAATTCGACCAGTTTTCAAAAACCCATCGTAATGTCTCATCTTCAAATGAGTTTCAATTTGTTGAAGAGTATCGAGAGCAACTCCCACAACTATCAACAAGCTCGTTCCACCAAAGAATTGTGCGAAACTTGGCGAAACACCAAACTTAGAAATAAATGCCGGTAGAATTGCAATGATTGCAAGAAAGATTGATCCAGGTAATGTTATTCTTGTCAAGATATTATCAATATATTCAGCTGTTTGATTTCCCGGTCTAATCCCAGGAATAAAACCACCCTGTTTCTTCATTGTCTCGGCAACATCTTTTGGATTAAAAGCAATAGCTGTATAAAAATATGTAAAGAAAATTATTAATAAAGCGTAAAAGAAAGAATAAACAAACGAATCATATCTAAAATGACTTGCTATAGACGCCATTAATTCACTTTCCGGGAAAAATGTTAAAACTGTATTGGGAATAAACATTATCGATTGAGCAAAAATAATAGGCATCACTCCAGCAGTATTTACTCTAAGTGGAATAAATTGCGTCACACCACCAACAATTTTTCTTCCAACAACTCTCTTTGCGTATTGTACTGGTATTCTTCTTTCACCTCTTGTCATTAAAACGACAGCTGCAATGATAAAAACCATCAGGGTAACAAAAATCAACTCAAAAATTAAATTAGTTTGCCCAGCTGCAAGTAACCTATACTCATCTAAAAATGCATAAGGCAATCGATCAATAATTCCAATGAAAATAATCAAAGAGATTCCATTTCCAATTCCACGTTCTGTTATTTGTTCACCCAGCCACATTAAGAAAATTGTTCCAGCTGTTAAAATAATAATTGTTGAGAAGGTAAATAGTGCACCTTGAACTTCAGCTGGTACTATAGGAACACCATTAGCATTCATATGATTAATTCTAACGCTTACACCCCAGGCTTGCACAGCTGCAACCAAAACGGTTCCATATCTTGTCAGTTGATTAATCTTTTTTCGTCCTTCTTCACCTTCTTTCTGGAGTTTTTGAAAATAAGGAACAACTGCACCCAACAATTGAATAATAATTGATGAGCTGATATAAGGCATTATACCTAGTGCAAAAATAGCAGCTTTAGAAAAAGCACCACCTACAAATAAATCATAAAGACCAAATAGATTATCTTGAGTCGCATTTCTTGTAGCTTCAGCAAGGACATGAGCATCAACACCAGGTAAGGTGATGTGAGCTCCAATTCTAACAATTATTAGAATTCCGAGAGTAAAAAGAACCCGTTCTCTTAATTCTTGTATCTTAAAAATATTTCTGAAATTTTCAGCAAATGTCGCCATTAGATTTTCACTAAGTTTATTGTTCCACCTGCAGATTCAATTTTCTGACGTGCAGATTGACTTATTGCGTGAACGGTGATATCGAGTTTAAGATTGACATCACCTTCACCTAAAATTTTAATAGGCTTGTTTTTACTTCCAACAACTTTCTTTTGATAAAGCAATTCAGGAGTGATTTTTTGATCACTCAAATTATTTTTTATGACGAAATCTACAAGTTTTTGTAGATTCAATGGTTGATACTGAACTTTGAATGGGCTTTTGAAACCTCTTTTAGGAATTCTTCTTGCAAGAGGCATCTGACCACCTTCAAAATTGGGCCAGAATCTTTCTCCGCCTGAACGTGATTTTTGTCCATTCATTCCTCGACAAGAAGTTCCTCCGTGTCCAGAACCCGGACCACGTCCTACTCTTTTTTCTTTTTTTATTGAACCTTTGGCTGGTTTTAGATTGCTTAAAATATTCATATCACTCTTCATTAATTTCTTCTACTTTAACAAGATGACTAACTTTACGAACCATTCCTCTAATTTGAGGAGTGTCGTTATGAATTTTCGTGTAATTTGGTCGACCAAGCCCTAAAGCTTTAATTGTCCTTTTTTGTCTTTCTGGTCGATCAATAATTGATCTTATTTGAGTTATTTTTAACTTTTTCATGATTTACCAAACAATTCTTGTTTTGTAATTCCTCTTTTCAATGCAACAGTGTTTGCATCAAGTAAGCTTGTAAGTGCTTTTAATGTAGCTTTAACTGTATTGTGAGGATTAGAAGAACCAAGTGATTTGGTTAAAACATCTGTAATACCTGCAGCTTCAAGCACAGCTCTAACCCCACCACCAGCAATTAAGCCTGTACCAGGTGATGCTGGTTTTAGTAAAACTTTAGCCGCACCATATTTCCCAATAATTTCATGAGGTATAGTTCCCTTAATAACAGGGACTCTAACAATATTTTTCTTAGCATCCTCTGTTCCTTTGTTTATTGCATCGGTCACTTCATTTGCTTTACCAAGACCGATTCCCACGTGACCTTTACGATCACCGACAACAACAATTGCATTAAAGCTAAAACGACGTCCACCTTTTACTACTTTTGCAACACGATTAATGTGGACAACTTTTTCTTTTAATTCTTCTACATTTTGTGGTCTTACTGTTTTCAAATCACATCACTCCATTGTTTTAGCTGCCGGGAGAGGATTCGAACCTCTACATACGGCTCCAAAGGCCGCTGTCCTACCCTTAGACGACCCGGCAAATTTTCAAAATTATATTTTAAATCCGCCTTCTCGTAATCCATCGGCTAAAGCTTTTATTCTGCCATGATATCTAAAACCATTTCTATCAAACACACCGGTAGTAATACCTTTGTTCAAAGCAATCTCAGCAGCAACTCTGCCTACGAGTCTACTCACTTCAGTTTTAGTTAAATGACTTTGAATTTTCTCTTTAACTTCTTTCGATAAATTTGAGACAGAAAATAAAGTTCTATTTGTCGAATCATCAATAAATTGAACGTATATATTATTCAGACTTCTGTAAACACTCAATCTTGGCTTTTCGGGAGTACCTTTAGCCAATACTTTTTTCAAATGTTTCTTTACTCTTAATCTTGATTTTGCTTTCGGTTTAATCATATTATTTACCTGCAGTTTTACCAGCTTTACGAATTATTTGTTCACCTTCATATCTAATACCTTTACCATTGTATGGTTCAGGTGGTCTGAAAGAACGTATTTTTGCTGCAATCTGACCAACAAGTTGTTTATCAATTCCACTTATAACAATATTTGTTGGTGCAGGAACTTCAACTTTTACTTCCTTAGGTGGAATAAAGAAAATTGGATGCGAGTAACCTAATGCTAATTGTAAACCTCTTCCTTTCCATTCGGCTCTGTAACCAACCCCGACTATTTCTAATTTCTTTGTATAACCTTCTGTAACTCCATTAATCATATTTTGAATTAAAGCTCTGTAAAGTCCGTGCAAAGCACGTACTTGTTTTTCATTGGAATCGCGAGTTAAAACAACCTGATTATTTTCAACTGAGATTTTAATTCGCGGATCATAAGTTTGTATTAATTCACCTTTGGGACCTTTAATTTTAATTGTCCCATCATGAATTTCAACAGTTACACCTTTTTTGATTTCAACTGGCTTTCTACCAATTCGAGACACTTTTTATTCTCCTCTTTCTTACCAAATGTGACAGATTACTTCACCACCAATATTTTCACTTCTGGCTTCTTTATCGGTCTTTAGACCTTTTGAAGTAGAAATGATAGCAATTCCAAGACCGTTCAGTACACGTTCAATTGACTTAGAGTCTTTATATATTCGCAAACCAGGTTTACTTATTCTCTTTAGACCTGTTATCGCACTTCTACCTTGAACATATTTAAGTCGAATTCTTAAGATACCCTGTTTACCATCTTCAATTACTTCATAAGAATCAATATACTTTTGTTGATGTAATATTCGAGCTATGTCTATTTTCATTTTTGAAGCTGGAACTTCAACAACCACATGTCGAGCTTTAATAGCATTTCTTAATCGAGTTAAAAAATCCGCAATTGGATCTGTCATTGTCATTCTAATCTATCTCCTCTTTTACCAACTTGCTTTTCTGACACCAGGAATTTTTCCGCTGCTTGCCATATTTCTAAAACAAATTCTACAAACACCAAATTTTCTTAAATAACCTCTAGGTCTTCCACACAAACTGCAGCGGTTATATTTTCTAACTTTAAATTTTGGTTCTTTTTTCTGTTTAACAATTAAAGCTAATCTTGCCAAAGTTAACTCCTTATTGACTTACTTCTTTCTTTCTAAATGGGAATCCAAATGCTTTTAGAAGTTCGTATGCTTCTGCATCTGTTTTTGCTGTAGTTACTATAGTAATATCCATTCCATAAATTCGATTTACTTTATCGACATTGATCTCAGGGAAAATTATATGCTCTTTAATGCCAAGAGTGTAATTTCCACGACCATCAAATGATTTATCAGACACACCTCTAAAGTCACGAACTCTAGGAAGAGCAATGTTTATTAATCGATCAAGAAACTCATACATTCTTGCTCCACGAAGAGTAACCATACATCCAATCGCCATTCCCTGACGCAATTTAAAATTAGAAATAGCTTTTTTAGCTTTTCTAATTGCAGGTTTTTGTCCAGCTATCATCTCAAGGTCTTTTACTGCGTCTTCAAGTAATTTTGGATCTTGAGTGGCTTTACCAACGCCAATATTCAAAGTAATCTTATGAAGTTTCGGAACCTGCATTATATTTTTGTAATTGAATTGCTTCATTAAAAGAGGAATTATTTCCTGCCTATACATTTCAAAAAGTCTTGGTGTAATTTTTTCTTCAGGTTCAGTTTCAACCTGAACTGAAGTATCTTTTACTTTTTCCTCTTTAACTTTCTTTTGTTGTGTCTGTTGAGTTTGTTTTTTCTGTTTTTTATCTGCCATCTTTAGACCTAAATCATTTCTCCAGATTTTTTACTAACGCGAACGATTTTTTTCTTACCAGTGGTTTCGTCAAAAATAATTTTTGATCCTACTCTTGTTCTTTCATTAGTTTTTGGATCAAGTAACATAACATTAGAAATATGAATAGGAGCTTCTTTTTTGATTATTCCACCTTGTGGATTTCTCTGCGAAGGTCTTGTATGTCTTTTTATAATATTAACACCTTCAACAATTACTCGCTGTTTTTTTGGAAAGACTTTTAAAACTTTTCCTGTCTTTCCTTTTTCGTTTCCAGCAATTACTATAACATTATCATTTTTTTTGATTTTAAGTCTCATTCAAAACCTCTCATAAAACTTCAGGGGCTAAAGATACGATTTTCATAAATTGTTTTTCTCTAAGTTCACGAGCCACTGGTCCAAAGATACGAGTTCCTCTTGGCTCATTTTTATTATCTAAAAGTACAGCTGCGTTCTCATCAAATCGTATATAAGTTCCATCTTTTCTTCTGACTTCTTTTTTTGTTCTAACAACAACTGCTCTCGAAACATCACCTTTTTTTACAGCACCACCAGGAATAGCAGACTTAACCGAAACAACAATTATATCACCAACACTTGCGTATCTCCTATTACTACCACCAAGAACTCGAATACATCGAACTTTCTTGGCACCTGAATTATCTGCTACAACTAAATTGGTTTCTTCCTGAATCATATCTATATCCTCTTAAATTATTTTTCTCTTTCGAGAATTCTAACTAATCTCCATCTTTTTCTTTTACTTAATGGCCTTGTTTCCATTATTTCAACGATATCGCCAATCAGGCATTCATTGTTTGGATCGTGAGCCATTAGCTTAGTAGTTTTCTTAAAATATTTTTTATAAATCGGATGAGCAACCCTTCTTTCAATTGCAACAACAATGCTCTTATCCATTTTATTACTGACGACTTTTCCGATTCTGGTTTTTCTTCTACCGCGTGTTGTTCGCATATTTTATTTCACCTCCTTTTTTCCAGAATCGGTTTTTCTCTTAATGCCAAGCTCTCTTTCTCTAAGAACTGTTTTCATCCTTGCGATATCTTTTCTTGTTAACTTAATTTTAGCTGTATTGGTTAGTTGTTTGGTTGCAAGAGCAAATCTCAAATCTACTAAATTATTTTCCTCTTCAATGATTCTTTTTTGTAATTCTTCGTCGGTCATTTGTCTAATTTCAAACATTTTCATAATCACACCTATTCTGCTTTGTAATCAATTCTGGTTACGATTTTTGTTTTAATTGGAAGTTTATGAGCTGCTAATTTCAATGCTTCCATTGCTATACTTGCATCAACTCCACCAACTTCAAACATCACTCTCCCAGGTTTTACAACAGCTACCCAAAACTCAGGTGCACCTTTACCTTTACCCATTCTTGTTTCAAGAGGTTTTTTAGTAACAGGTTTATCCGGGAAGATTCTAATCCAAATCTTACCATCTCTTTTCATTTTTCTTGATAATGCAACTCTGCAAGCTTCAATTTGCCGAGCAGTAATCCAGTGTGGTTCCAATGCTTTTAAACCAAAGTCACCGAAAGCAACCGTATTTCCTCGAGTTGCTTTACCTTTCATTCGACCACGTTGTGCTTTTCTGTATTTAACTCTTTTAGGCATTAACATAAAATTTAAGCTCCAATTTTTTCGCCAGGTTTTCCAAAAATTTCACCTCTGCAAATCCAGACTTTAACTCCTATTGAACCATAAATAGTCTGGGCAGTTGCAGTCGCATAGTCAATATCTGCTCTGAATGTATGCAGAGGTATACGTCCCTCTTTGTATTGTTCAGATCTAGCCATTTCAGCACCAGCAAGTCGTCCCCCGCATTTAATTCTTATACCTTCTGCACCCATTCTCATTGCTGCTGTGATTGCAGTTTTCATTGCTCTTCTATGAGAAATTCGATTTTCGATTTGTCTTGCAATATTTTTTGCAACAAGTTCAGCATCTAACTCAGGTCGCTTTATTTCGTGAATTTGAACTTTAACTTCTTTATCGAACAATTTCTTCAGCTCAGCTTCGAGCTGTTGTATATCTTTACCACTTCGACCAATAACAACACCAGGTCGAGAAGTATAAATTGTGATTATAAGATCTTTAGCTGTTCTTTCAATTATAATTTTGGAGATACCAGCATTTTCTAATCTGCTCTTTATGTAATTACGTATCTTAACATCTTCAACGAGTTTGGGTCCAAAAGATTTTTCTTCGTACCAGTTGGATTCCCAACCTCTTGTAATTCCTATTCTCAAACCGATTGGATTAGATTTCTGTCCCAAAGAATCTCCTATGATTTAGTTTCTTTTTGTGCAACAACAATAGTTACATGATTAGATCTTTTTCGAATTCTATAAGCTCTACCTTGCGGAGCTGGTAAAACTCTTTTCAGCATTGGTCCGCCATCAACATATGCTTCCTTCACATACAAATCACTAACTTCAACTCGTCCATCTTCAACTTTATTCATCAGATTTGCAATAGCAGATCTTAGAACTTTTTCGGCATCTCTAGCTGCATGCTTTTTTGTGAAATGTAAAATACTCAAAGCTTCTTCAACTGATTTTCCACGAATTAAATCAATCACTGTCCTCATTTTTCGAGGCGAAGTTGGTATATATCTAAAAGTTGCTCTTGCTTCCATCTTTTACCTTATCAAACTTATTTTGCTTTACTTGCTTTTTCGGCTTTAGTACCAGGATGACCTCTGAATATTCTTGTTGGCGCAAATTCACCAAGCTTATGACCAACCATATATTCAGTGATTAATACAGGAATAAATTGTTTTCCGTTATGAATTGCAATAGTATGACCAACAAATTCTGGTGAAATAGTCGAAGATCGTGACCAGGTCTTGATCATTTTTTTCTGATTAGCTTCATTTAAAGCTCGTATCTTCTTCAAAAGTTTTTCATTAATATATGGACCTTTTTTAACTGATCTCGGCATAAATTCCTCTTAAACTACTTCCTTCGTTTAACAATATATTTATCAGATAATTTGTTTTTCTTTCTCGTTTTCAAACCTTTTGCATATTGACCCCAGGGTGAAGTCGGATGCTGCCAACCACCACCACTCTTGCTCTTCCCTTCACCGCCACCATTTGGGTGATCAATTGGGTTCATTGCCACACCACGAACATAGGATCTCCAACCTAACCATCTATTTCTTCCCGCTTTACCTAAGCTAATATTTTCATGATCAGCATTTCCAACGACACCATAAGTACAATAACAATTTACATTTACTAATCTTACTTCTCCAGATGGTAATTTTAGATGAACATATTTTCCTTCACGAGCAACAACTTGAGCAGAAGTTCCTGCACTTCGTGCAAGTTGTCCACCTTTGCCAGGTTTCAATTCAACATTATGAACGAAACTTCCAAGAGGTACAACGCCAAGAGGCATTGCATTGCCTGGTTTAATTTCAACGTTTTCACCAGCAACGATTGTTTCACCTACTTTCAAACCATTTGGAGCAAGAATGTATCTTTTTTCACCATCAGCATAATGGATTAAAGCAATTCGTGCTGATCTATTAGGATCATACTCGATTGAATGTACAACTCCTTGAATGTCTCTTTTATCTCTTTTAAAATCGATAATTCGATACATTCTCTTATGGCCACCACCACGATGTCGAGCAGTTAAACGACCATAATTATTTCTACCACCAGATTTTTTTAATGGTTCAAGAAGAGATTTTTCAGGTTCTGTTTTTGTTATTTCAGAAAAATCCGGCAGTATCGCAAATCTTTGTGATGGCGTTACTGGTTTTAGTTTTTTAAGTCCCATTCTAATTCATCCTACAATTATATATTCTCAAAGAAATCAATTTTCTGATCTTTTTCTAAAGTTACATATGCTTTTTTGATAGTCGCTGTTCTACCAGTAAATCTTCCTGATCTTCTAAACTGAGTTCGGGTTTTACCTTTTCGAACAACAGTTCTTACATTAATTACCTTGACATTAAACTTTTGCTCGACTGCTTTAGCTATCTCAATTTTATTTGCATCTCGAGCGACAACAAACCCATAGACATTTACACCTTTTTCCTGAAGCCCAGTCAACTTCTCAGTTAACAAAGGTCGAATCAGTATTTCATTTATATTTTTACTCATGGCTCAACTGTTGATTTATTAAATTCAAAGCACTTTCTTGTAATAGTAGAACTTTATTATTAAGTATATCATAAGTAGAAGCTTTTTGAGCTTCAAGTACATTTAATGTTGGAATATTTCTTCCCGATAAATAAATATTTTTAGCATAAGAACCTGTTAATAGTAAAGTCTTCTTTTCACTCAGATTTAGTGACTTAATGATATTGAACATTTCTTTTGTTTTTGGCTGTTCAAAATCAAAATCCTCAACAACAACTATCTGATTACTTTTAGCTTTATAAGTTAAAGCAGACAAACGTGCAAGCAATTTAACTTTTTTAGGCAATTTCATCTCATAATCACGGGGCTTAGGTCCAAAAATTGTTCCACCACCAACCCATAAAGGCGATCTTATAGAACCAGCTCTAGCTCGTCCTGTACCTTTCTGCCTCCAAGGTTTTTTCCCACCGCCACTTACTTCACTTCTTTCTTTTGCTTTTGCCGTTCCTTGTCTCTGATTTGCAAGATATGCTTTAACGGCAAGATATATTGCGTGATCATTTGGCTGAATATCAAATACTTTTGGATTCAGCTCAACTTGTCTGCCTGTTAATGAACCATCTATTTTATAAATATCAACTTTCATTTTTACTTCTTCATCAATTTCACATAACCATTAATGTGACCAGGAATTGCGCCTTTAATAAAGATTAAATTCTGGTCCTTATCTATTTTTACAATTTTTAGATTTCTTACAGATACTTTTTCACCGCCCATTCTTCCAGCCATTCTCTGTCCCTTGAAAACACGGCTTGGGAATGAGCTTGCACCAATTGAACCGGGAGCTCTTAATCTATCGCTTTGTCCGTGAGTAACGGGACCACCACCAAATCCATGCCTTTTAACAACACCTTGAAATCCTTTACCTTTTGAAAAACCTTGCACAGTAATTTTATCACCTACATTAAAAACATCAACTGTAATTTGCTGTCCTAATTTTAAATCTTTCAAATCAAAGTCTCTAAATTCAGATAAAAATCTTTTAGGTGAAAGCCCTGCTTTTTGAAAATGTCCAAGCAATGGCTTAGTTGTATTTTTTTGTTTTTTATCATCGAAACCTAACTGAACTGCATCGTATCCATCGTTTTCTTTAGTTTTGATTTGAGTAACAAAGCAAGGACCTGCTTCGACAATAGTTACTGGAATAACATTACCATTATCATCAAAAATTCTTGTCATTCCTGTTTTTTTGCCTAAAAGACCAATCATTATAATCTCCAACTATGCATTTACTTTAATCTCAATATCGACACCCGCAGGGATATCGAGTTTCATTAATGAATCAATTGTTTTGTTATTTGAATTTAAGATATCGATTAAACGTTTATGAGAACGAATTTCAAATTGATCACGTGATTTTTTATCCACATGAGGAGATCTAAGAACAGTATAAACAGTTCTTTTTGTTGGCAAAGGAATGGGCCCTGAAACTAGAGCCCCAGTACTTCTTACAGTCTTGATTATTTTTTCAGCTGATTTGTCCAGCAAATTATGATCATATGATTTCAACTTAATACGTATCTTCTGACTTTGCACTTCTTAAATCTCCTTTAAAATAATTTAGCCTAATCTTATTATTCTAAAATCTTTGTTACAACACCAGCACCAACGGTTCTACCACCTTCACGAATAGCGAATCTTAATCCTTCTTCCATTGCAATTTCTGAGATCAAATCGACAGTTAATTTTACATTATCGCCAGGCATAACCATTTCAACGCCCTCTGGTAATGTAACGACACCAGTAACATCAGTAGTTCTAAAATAGAATTGTGGTCTATAACCTGAGAAGAATGGAGTATGACGCCCACCTTCTTCTTTTGATAGAACATAAACTTCACATTCAAACTTCTTATGAGGTGTAATACTTCCTGGTTTTGCAACTACCATTCCTCTTTCAATTTCATCTTTGCCAATTCCTCTTAATAATAAACCAGCATTGTCACCAGCAATTGCTTCATCAAGTTCTTTTCTGAACATTTCAATACCAGTAACTACAGTCTTTTTATGTTGGCCAAGACCAATTAACTCAACTTCTTCATTTAATTTAATTCTTCCTCTTTCAACTCTACCTGTTGCAACAGTCCCACGACCTGTAATACTAAATACATCTTCGACAGGCATTAAGAATGGTTTGTCAATATCTCTTTGTGGTAATGGAATATAGTTATCAAGTGCATCAATTAATTCATAAATGCATTTGAATTCTGGTTCATCAGGAGTTGAGCTTGGTTGCATTGCTTTTTCCATTGCCTTCAATGCACTACCACGAATAACCGGAATCTCATCTCCAGGGAACTCATATTTTGTTAGCAACTCACGAACTTCCATTTCTACGAGATCAAGCAATTCAGGATCATCAACAGCATCGACTTTATTCATAAACACAACAATAGCAGGCACACCGACTTGACGAGCCAAAAGAATATGCTCTCTTGTCTGAGGCATTGGACCATCTGTTGCAGCAACAACTAAAATTGCACCATCCATTTGAGCTGCACCTGTGATCATATTTTTTATATAATCTGCATGTCCAGGGCAGTCCACATGAGCGTAATGTCTTTTTTCAGATGAATACTCAACATGTGCTGTTGCAATTGTAATACCGCGAGCCTTCTCTTCAGGAGCGTTGTCAATTGAATCAAAAGTTCTTACCTGAGCAAGATTTTTCTTGGCAAGAACCATTGTGATAGCTGCGGTTAAAGTTGTTTTACCGTGATCCACGTGACCAATTGTACCAACATTCACGTGTGGTTTACTTCTATCAAATTTTTCCTTTGCCATTTTATTTTTCTCCTTAATTAGTAAAAGTTAAACTTAGACTGTAATTCCTTCTTTTCCAACTGATTTTTCAATAATTTGATCAGCAATTTGTTTAGGTACTTCTTGGTAAAATGCAAATTGCATTGTATATAAAGCTCTACCTTGTGTCATTGATCTCAAAATTGTTGCATACCCAAACATTTCAGATAAAGGTACGAGAGCACGAATAACCTGCGCATCTTTTCTTGCACTGAACCCTTCAATCTTACCTCTTCGCGAATTCAAATCACCCATAACATCGCCTAAGTACTCTTCAGGCGTTACAACTTCAACTTCCATAATTGGTTCTAATAAAGCAGGATTAGCCTTTTTTGCTGCTTCTTTGAAAGCAATTGAACCTGCAATTTTAAATGAAAGCTCATCGGAATCGACTTCATGATATGAACCATCAAACAATGTAACTTTAACATCAACTACTGGATACCCTGCTAAAACTCCATTCTTCATCGCTTCTTCAATTCCTGCAGAAACAGCAGGAATGTATTCTTTTGGTATCACACCACCAACAATTTTATTAACAAACTCGTAACCTTTACCTTTTTCATTGGGTTCTACTTCAATCCAAACATGCCCATACTTACCACGACCACCTGTTTGCTTTATGAATTTACCTTCTGCTTGAACTTTTTTGGTAATTGTTTCGCGATAAGCAACTTGAGGCCTTCCTACATTTGCTTCAACCTTGAATTCTCTTTTCATTCTATCCACAATTATCTCAAGGTGAAGCTCTCCCATACCAGCGATTAATGTCTGTCCTGTTTCTTCATTTACACTAACTCTGAATGTGGGATCCTCATCAGCTAATTTATTAAGAGCCTCTGATAATTTATCCTGATCCGCTTTTGTTTTTGGTTCAATAGCAATTTGTATAACTGGCTCAGGAAATTCCATTTTTTCAAGGATGATAGGGTCTGATTCGTCGCAAAGTGTATCGCCAGTTTTTGTATATTTTAATCCAACTGCTGCTGCAATATCTCCTGCATAAACTTCATCAATATCAGTTCTATGATTCGCATGCATTTGCAGCAAACGACCTAACCTTTCCTTCTTCTCTTTGTTTGAATTATAAACATAAGAACCAGCCGTTGCCTTTCCGGAATAAACTCTGAAAAAAGTTAAACGACCAACATAAGGATCGCTCATTACTTTAAAGGCTAATGCTGTAAATTTTTCGTTCTCAGTTAATTTTCTAGTGACAAGATCATTTAAGTGAGGATGATGGCCTACAATCTCTGGTAAATCTGCTGGTGAAGGTAAATAATCAATTATAGCATCAAGCAATAATTGAATCCCCTTGTTCTTAAATGCAGAACCACAGAGTACAGGAACAATTGTTCCTTTAATTGTAGCCTGTCTAATTACCTTTCTAATTTCTTCTTCGGTTATTTCCTTACCTTCAAGATATTTTTCTAGCAATGTATCATCTATATCTGAAACAGATTCAAGAAGCTTAGTTCGGTGCTCCTTTGCAAATGAGGAAAGATCGGACGGTACATCATAAATTTCAAATCTAGTTCCTAAAGGATCTTCAGTATACATTACAGCTTTCATTCTTATTAGGTCTATTACACCAGTAAACATATCACCTTCACCAATTGGCACCTGGACCGGTACAGGATTGGCATTCAATCTATCCTTCATCATCTGAATTACATTGAAGAAATCTGCACCGACACGATCCATTTTATTAACAAAAGCAATTCTTGGGACACCAAACTTATCAGCCTGTCTCCAAACTGTTTCTGATTGAGGTTCAACACCTCCAACAGCACAGAATAAAGCGACAGCACCATCTAAAACTCTTAACGATCTTTCAACTTCGACAGTAAAATCCACATGTCCTGGTGTATCAATAATATTTATTCTATGCCCTTTCCATTCACAAGTGGTAGCTGCACTTGTGATAGTAATACCTCGTTCACGCTCTTGCTCCATAAAATCCATAGTTGCGGAGCCATCGTGAACTTCACCCATTCGATGCACTTTACCAGTATAGAATAAAATTCTTTCTGTAGTAGTAGTTTTACCGGCATCTATATGAGCCATAATTCCAATATTTCTCAATTTTTCAATTGGCAAACCTCTAGGCATAAAAACTCAAATCTCCATTCTTACCATTTAAAGTGAGCAAAAGCTTTATTAGCTTCAGCCATTCTATGTGTATCTTCTTTCTTCTTAATTGCTGCCCCTTCGTTATTAGAAGCAGCAATTAGTTCAGCTGCAAGTTTATTTGCAAAAGATTTGTCTTTTCTTTCACGAGCAAAATTTATAATCCATCTTAAAGCAAGAGCAATTCTTCTTTCAGGTCTAACTTCTGTTGGAACCTGGTAAGTTGCTCCACCGATTCTTCTACTTCTCACCTCTATCATTGGTTGAACATTATTAACCGCTTTCAAAAAGACTTCAAGGGGGTTTTTGCTTGTCTTTTCTTTAATAATATCAAAAGCACCATAAACCAATTTTCTTGCGACATTTTTTTTGCCGCGTTTCATTACATAATTTATAAGTTTAGTTACCAGAACTTCATTATAAATTGGATCTGGCGGCAAAATTCTTTTCTCTGCTCTTCTCTTTCTCATAATTACTTACTTGCTGTTTTTGCTTTTTTTGTTCCGTATTTAGATCTACCTTGTTTTCTATCCTGAACACCAGATGCATCAAGTGTACCGCGAATTATATGATATCTTACTCCTGGTAAATCCTTCACTCTTCCTCCGCGAACTAGAACAATCGAGTGCTCTTGTAAATTGTGACCTTCACCTGGAATGTATGCAGTTACCTCAATTCCATTTGAAAGTCTCACACGAGCAACTTTTCGCAAAGCTGAGTTTGGCTTTTTAGGTGTAGTAGTATAAACACGAGTACAGACCCCTCTTTTCTGAGGGCAACCTTGAAGAGCTGGTGATTTGCTCTTGCTTTTAACCTTTTCTCTGTTATGTCTAACTAATTGATTTATTGTTGGCAAATCTGTATCTCCGTTTTATAAAAATTTAGCTTTGCAATATAACATTTAGTTATTTTTTAGTCAAGTTATTACTTTGCTTTTGCTTTAGAAGTCTCCTGTGTAACTACTTTCGATTCTACAAATTCTTCAGTAGTTAGAATAATATTTCTAAATTTCTTCAATCCAGTTCCAGCTGGGATCTTATGACCTATTACCACATTTTCTTTCAAACCTAAAAGATAGTCAGTTTTTGCTTCAGTTGCAGCATCAGTAAGAACTTTGGTTGTCTCCTGGAATGATGCTGCCGATAAGAAGCTCTCAGTTGAAAGGGCAGCTGCCGTAATTCCTAAAAGAATTGGTTCAGAAGTTGCTGGTTGAGCATCTCTATATTCAACAAGCTTTTTATTTTTCTTTCTGAGGTCAATGTTAACGTCTCTTATCTTATTTCTTTCGACAACTTGACCATTTTTAAATCTTGAATCTCCACGATTCAATACAACAACTGATTGTCTTATTTTTTCATTTTCCTCTTCGAGAACGTATTTGTCAATGAGGTCATTCTCTAAGAATTTAGTATCGCCTGGATCAAGAATTTTTACCTTCTGCAACATTTGTTTTACAATGATCTCAATGTGCTTATCATTAATTTTTACACCTTGTAGACGATAAACTTCCTGAATCTCATTGACCAGAAATTCCTGAACTGCATTTGGACCTTTAATTCTTAGAATATCATGTGGATCAAGATCACCATCCGTCAATTTATCACCAGCCTTTACTATATCACCATTCTGTACTAGGACGTGCTTACCAACTGAAATCGAATAAGCTTTAGTAGTCAATCCATCAATTGAAGTGATAATAATATCTCTTGTTCCTTTCTTTTGAGCTCCGAAAGAAATAACACCATCGAATTCTGCAACTATTGCAGGGTCATGTGGTTTTCGAGCTTCGAATAACTCAGTAACTCTTGGAAGTCCACCAGTAATATCTCTTGTTTTTCCAATTTCTCTTGGAATTTTTGCCAGTATAGTACCAGCTGTAATTTCCTGACCTTCTCTAACAACAAGATGTGCCTTTGCTGGCATTATGTATTCAACAACTTTTTCTCCATCTCGAGTAATGTTGATTTTTGGAACAAGTGCTTTATCACGTGGCTCGATTACGACTTGTTGAATATGACCAGTTTGTTCATCACTTTCATGACGGAAAGTTATATTTTCAACCATATCCTGGAACTCAACAATACCATCCTGTTCGCTTATGATCACTGCATTATAAGGATCGTGATTATATAAGATTGAACCTTTTTCAATTTTTTGTCCATCATCCACAACGATTTCAGCACCGTATGGTACTTCATATCTTCTCAGAACTCTGCCATCATTATCAATAATGCTAATTACACCGTTTCTTGTTAAAGAGACCTTTACTTTTTCACCAAATTCATTAACTTTCTCAACAAATCTTAAGCTTTCAAATTGAGCCTTACCTTCAAATCTTGATGTAACCTGTGAAGTCTCAACAATTCTACTTGCAGCACCTCCGATATGGAATGTTCTAAGTGTAAGCTGTGTACCAGGTTCACCAATTGATTGAGCTGCAATAATACCAACAGCTTCACCAACATCAACAAGTTTACCAGTAGTCAGATTGCGTCCATAACATTTAGCGCAAACACCTCGTTTCGAATCGCAGGTTAAAACTGTTCTGATTTTTACAGATTCAATTGCAGTTTCACCAATCCTTTCTGCAATTTCTTCTGTGATTAACTCACCTGCTTCACAGAGTAGTTCATTAGTTAAAGGATCATAAATATCTTCGAGAGCAACTCGTCCTAAAATTCTTTCTGAAAGAGGTTCTCGTATTTCTTCGCCATCTTTTAGCGCAGTTATTTCAACACCACGAATTGTCCCACAATCATATTGAGTAACAACAACATCTTGAGCAACATCTACCAATCTTCTCGTTAGGTAACCTGCATCAGCGGTTTTCAATGCTGTATCTGCAAGACCTTTTCTTGCACCGTGTGTTGAAATAAAATACTCTATAACTGAAAGGCCCTCTTTAAAGTTTGAAATGATTGGACTCTCAATAATTTCGCCAGCTTGACCTGTTAAACTCTTTTGCGGCTTTGCCATCAAGCCTCTCATTCCAGCAAGCTGGCGTACTTGTTCCTTTGAACCACGAGCTCCAGAATCAATCATCATCCAGAGAGGGTTAAATCCATTCTGTGATTTTTTTAGTGTGTCTACCAGAGCATCGGCAACATTATTTGTTGTGTGTGTCCAGATATCAATTATCTTATTATATCTTTCACCTTCAGAAATATAACCTTCTTGCCATTGGTTCAGAACTTTCTTTACTTCTTTGTTAGACCTCTCAACAAATTGCCACTTGACCTCTGGTACAACCATATCATCAATATTTATCGAAATTCCACCAATTGTAGCGTATTTAAAACCAATGTCTTTCAAATCATCCAGGAATTGAGCTGTTCTTACATTCCCTAATTTGCGAAACATCTTACCAATCAAACTGCCGAAGGATTTCTTCACTAATAATTCATTTATGAAACCCATCTCTTTTGGAACAATCCTATTAAAGATAACTCTTCCAACGGAAGTTTCGATAAGTTCATCATCGATTCTAACTTTAATTCTTGCATGAAGACCAACTTTTTTATTTTCATAAGCAATGATTACTTCATCGGGTGAACTGAAAACTTTTCCTTCACCGAGATCGCCATCTTTAATTTTTGTTAGATAATAGCAACCAAGTATAATATCTTGAGTTGGAATAACAATTGGATTTCCATTTTGTGGTGAAAGAATATTGTGACTTGAAAGCATCAACAGTTGACATTCAAGAATAGCTTCAGGAGAAAGTGGGACATGAACAGCCATTTGATCGCCATCGAAATCAGCGTTAAATGCTGTACAAACCATCGGGTGAATCTCAATTGCTTTTGTCGTAACTAAAATGGGTTGAAATGCTTGAATACCAAGTCTATGCAAAGTTGGTGCACGGTTCAACATTACGGGATGTGAATCGACAATGCTTTCAAGAATTTCCCAGACAATAGGTTGTTTTTTATCGATAACTTTTCTTGCACTTTTTACTGTTTTATTGTAACCGCGCTCAATTAATTTATTGATAACAAATGGCTTGAATAGCTCCAGAGCCATATCTCTATTCAGTCCACATTGATGAAGTTTAAGCTCTGGATTTACAACGATAACAGAACGACCTGAATAGTCAACTCTTTTACCTAATAAATTTTGTCTAAATCGCCCTTGTTTACCCTTAAGAATATCAGATAAAGACTTTAATGCTCGGTTTGATTCAACTCGAACGACATTAGTTCTTCTTGAATTATCAAACAATGCATCAACAGCTTCTTGAAGCATTCTTTTTTCATTTCGAAGTATTACATCAGGAGCTTTAATTTCAATTAATCTTTTCAAACGATTGTTACGAATAATAACTCTTCGATAAAGATCATTTAAATCACTTGTAGCAAACCTTCCACCTTCAAGAGGAACAAGCGGGCGAAGCTCCGGTGGTATTACCGGGACTACATCAACAATCATCCACTCAGGTCTATTTTCAGGAGCTCCTTCTTTTGGTTTAAAAGCCTCAATGATTTTTAGTCGTTTTAGAATCTCTTGCTTTTTCTGTTGAGAAGTTTCTTCCTTTAATTGCGTTCTCAATTCTAAACTTAAAGCTTCAGGATCAACTTTTTTTAACAAAGCTTTTAACGCTTCACCGCCCATCTTAGCAACAAATTTACGCGGATCATCATCCAGTAATTTTTCATTATCAGGTGGAAGTGTACTTAAAATTTCAAAGTATTGTTCTTCGGTAATTAAATCTTTTTCTTTTAAGCCAGTTGGACCTGGATTTATAACTACATAAGTTTCGTAATAAACTATTCTTTCGAGATCTTTCGTGTTAAATCCTAAAACATTTCCAATTTTGCTTGGTTGTGATCTAAAGAACCAAATATGAGCAACGGGCACTGCAAGAGAGATATGTCCCATTCGTTCACGGCGAACAGATTTCGTAGTAACTTCCACACCGCAACGATCACAAATAATGCCTTTATATCTAATCCTCTTGTACTTTCCACAATGGCATTCCCAATCACGAGTTGGACCAAATATTTTTTCACAGAATAGGCCATCTTTCTCGGGTCGAAATGAACGATAATTGATTGTCTCTGGCTTTGTTACCTCGCCATGTGATCTCTTTAATATTACATCAGGATTAGCCAGACTGATTGTAATCTTTGAAATTATTTTAGGTTGTTGATCTAATGATTTAATTGTTGTCATTTTTCAAACTCATATTTTGTTGTTGATTCTTATTCGTATTCAACATTAACTTCAAGACATAGTCCTTGTAATTCCCTAACTAAAACATTAAATGATTCAGGAACATTAGCTTCTGGGAATTCAGAACCTTTGACTATCGCCTCATAAACTTTTGCTCTTCCTGTTACATCGTCACTTTTTACTGTTAACATTTCCTGTAGAGTGTGTGCAGCTCCATAAGCTTCAAGAGCCCAAACTTCCATCTCACCAAATCTTTGTCCACCAAACTGTGCCTTACCTCCAAGTGGTTGTTGCGTAATCAACGAATACGGTCCAATTGACCTTGCGTGTATTTTATCCTCAACAAGGTGTGAAAGCTTCATAATGTAAGCCACACCAACAGTGACTTCTTTGTCGAATCTTTCACCAGTTCTTCCATCGTAAAGAACCGTTTTACCACTTGGATTTAACCCGGCTTTCTTTAAATAGTCTTGTATTTCTTCCCAGGATGCGCCATCGAAAATTGGCGTTGCAAACTTAACACCGAGTTTATAAGCTGCATAACCTAAAGCACATTCAAGCAGCTGCCCAACATTCATTCTTGATGGAACACCTAGTGGATTCAATATGATATCTACAGGAGTTCCATCGGGTAAGAAGGGCATATCTTCCACAGGAACAATTTTCGCAACAACTCCTTTATTACCATGACGACCAGCCATTTTATCACCGACCATAATCTTACGTTTCTTTGCAACATACACTTTTGCCATCTGAACAATTCCAGGAGGAAGATCGTCACCAGCTTGAATCTTATTCTTTTCTCTCTTTAATATATCATCAATTTCTTGTTTGTTGAGATAATAATTTTCATAAAGCTTTTTAACAAGATTATTCTTTTTTGAATTTTCTGTCCAATCAGTTTCAACATCAAGTTCGTCAATTTTTTCTCCGAGAGCTTCAAATATTGACCTTCTTAAAACAGTTCCACTTCTAATAGCTGAAGTTCCATCCTTAAATTTAATGCCGACTGATTCAACTCCGTCAAAAATTTCAACAAGTCGATCGATTAATTTATCTCTAAGTTTTTGAATATTTTCATCATGCTCTTTTTCAAGTTGTTCAATCAATCTTTTCTCCTCTTTCCTTCCTTCAGCGTCTCTTCTTCTGCGAGTAAATAATTTGGTTGCGACAACAATTCCTTTCATTCCAGCAGGAGCTCTCAATGAAGCATCTTTTACATCTCCGGCTTTATCACCAAAAATAGCTCTCAACAATCTTTCTTCCGGGGTTGGATCTGTTTCACCTTTGGGTGTGATTTTACCAATTAAAATATCGTTTTCTTTAACTTCCGTACCAACTCTAACAACACCGTTTTCATCCAGATCTTTCGTTGCTTCTTCGCTCACATTAGGAATTTCACGCGTTAATTCTTCTTCGCCACGTTTGGTTTCTCTTACTTGCAGTTCAAATTCTTCTATGTGAATTGATGTATAAACATCTTCTTTAACAAGTCGTTCACTTAAAATTATTGCGTCCTCAAAGTTGTAACCTCTCCAAGGCATATAAGCAACAAGAATATTCTTTCCGAGTGCAAGCTCACCATTATCTGTTGCATGACCATCTGCTAAAACATCACCTTTTTTAATTCTCTGACCTTCTACTACCAAAGGCTTCTGATTTATACAAGTATCTTGATTTGTTCTGTAGAATTTCGTTAAGTAGTAAGTTCTAATTTTCCGATCTTCAAAAGATGTTAATCTCTCAGTTTCATTCATATCATATTCAACAGTAATGTGATTTGCATCGCATTCCAGAACCACACCATCATCTTCTGCTATTATGAGTGCACGCGAATCACGTGCAACTTTTTCTTCCATTCCTGTTCCAACAAGAGGAGCTTCTGTCTTCAATAATGGCACCGCCTGTCGTTGCATATTACTACCCATCAATGCACGGTTAGCATCATCGTGCTCTAAGAATGGAATTAATGATGCTGCTGGACTTACGATTTGGTTAGGAGCAACATCCATATACTTAATATTTTCAGGTGACTCTTCAGGGAAATCACCTCTTTTTCGTGAGATAATTCTCTCACCAATAAATTTTCCTTGTTCGTTTAATTGTGTACTTGCCTGGGCAATTGCAACTTCGTCTTCTTTTTCTGCAGTTAAAAATTCAATCTTATCGGTTACTTTTCCGTTTTCAACTTTTCTATAAGGAGTCTCAATAAATCCATATTTATTTATTCTTGAGTATATACAAAGTGATGAGATCAATCCAATGTTTGGACCTTCAGGGGTTTCAATGGGACATAAACGACCATAATGAGTATAGTGAACATCTCTTACTTCGAATCCAGCTCTTTCTCTTGTTAAACCTCCAGGGCCTAAAGCGCTTAATCTCCTTTTATGAGTAATTTCCGCAAGCGGATTAGTTTGATCGAGAAATTGTGATAATTGATTAGTTCCAAAGAAAGAATTAATTACACTGGAAATAATCCTTGCATTTACAAGATCTTGTGGCCCGAAATTCTCTGTTTCTTGAATGTTCATCTTTTCTTTAATGGTTCGAGCTAATCTTGCAAATGCGGTATTGAATTGCTGAGTTAATTGTTCACCAACTGTTCTAACTCTTCTATTGCCCAGATGATCAATATCATCAACTGGATGCTTACCATCTTTTAAGTCAATCAAGTATTTAATGATAGCAATGATGTCTTCTTTAGTAAGGATTGTAATATCTTCAGGAATATTTAATCCAAGTTTCACATTCATTCTATGGCGACCCACTTCGCCCAGATCATATCGCTTTGGATTAAAAAATAGTTTATCAATCAAACCCCTTGCAGTTTCAAGATCTGGAGCTTCCGTAGCTCTTAATTGTTTGTAAATTGCCTCAAGCGCTTCTTCTTCGCTGTGAGCAATATCATTGGCAAGAGTATTAAGAATTAAATGACCATCAACCGAATCAATTTGTTTTATAAATCTAACCTTCTTGTTACCAGTCTTTTTTGCCCTGAGTAAAATTTCTTCTGTAAATTCTGTGTCTTTAGTCGCAAAAATTTCACCCGTTGTAAAATCAATCAAATCAGAAGCTATTTTTCTTCCAAAATATTCTTTAATTTCTGGCTTGTTCAAATCTATTTCTTCATAAAGATCAAATAATTCGAGAATCTGTTCATCAGAAGAATAACCAATAGCTCTGAGTAGAGTAGTTGCAGGGAATTTCTTCTTTCTATCAATATAAACATACATCATATTGGAGATGTCAGTAGCAAACTCAACCCAGGAACCTTTGAACGGAATAACTCTTCCAGTATAAATCATCGTCCCATTAGGGTGCATAGTTTCAGAAAAAACAACACCCGGAGAACGATGTAATTGACTTACAATAGCTCTCTCGGCACCATTAATAATGAAACTTGCTCTTGGTGTCATATATGGCAAATTTCCAAGATATACATCCTGCTCGACCGACTGAACAAACTCCTGTGTTTCAAGATCACGAATCGAAAGACGCATTTTTGCTTTCAAAGGAACTGCATAAGTTAATCCCCGCTCAAGACACTCTTGAATTGTATATCGCGGTTTCTCTACATAATACTCAATAAAATCAAGCTTAAAATTTTCTCTTTGATCTAATACCGGAAAGTTCTGAAGGAATACACTCTGTAATCCTTTGTTTTCTCTTTTATCTGGTGGAACTTTTGCCTGGAGAAAATCTTCAAATGATTCAAGCTGCACAGCCAATAAATCCGGAGCCTCAATTGCACTTTTAATCTTCGAGAATGATATTCTATCTGCCACTTTTACATCTCCAATACTTATTATTGATTGTTTCCAATAAAAATGGAAAATGATGAGCCAAAAGTTTGACTCATCACTTTCCTAAAAAAATATATTAAATAAATCTTTTTACTTGATTTCGACTTTACCGCCAGCTTCTTCAATTTCTTTCTTGATCTTTTCGGCTTCTTCTTTACTAACACCTTCCTTAATGGGTTTTGGAGCTGAATCAACAAGATCTTTTGCTTCTTTCAATCCTAAACCAGTATGTGCTCGGACAACTTTAATGACATTAATTTTTTGTGCACCTGCATCTGTTAAGATTACATTGAATTCAGTTTTTTCTTCTTGAGCTGGTGCTGCCGGTCCGCCAGCTAATGGCGCTCCTGCCATCACAACTGGTGCCGCAGCGGTCACACCGAATTCTTCTTCTAATGCTTTCTTTAATTCAGCAGCTTCTGTTAAAGTTAATCCTTTAATTTGCTCTACTAAACTTGCTACTTTCTCTGTCATTTTAATAACTCCTGATTTTTAATTACTTTCTTGTTTTTTAATATAAGCATCAAGGACACCTACAAGATCTCGCATTACTGCATTGATAGTTCCAATCAATCCAGAAATTGGAGACTGGATACCACCAATAATACCTGCGATGATCTCAGGTTTTGATGGTAATGATGCTAATTCATCTAATTTTGATCCATCATAAAAAGAAGTTTCAACATAACAAGCTTTTAAATCGAGCTTGTTATATTTTTCTCTGAATTTTTTAATAATCTTAGCAGGAACTACCGGATCTTCTTTTGGAATTGCAAGACCGCTCATCCCTACAAGATATTCTTTTGCTTTTTCAAAGCGGTTTACTTGATCAATTGCAAGCTTTGCCAGAGTATTTTTGACAACACGATACTCAACATTAGCTTTTCGAAATTCACGACGAAGTTCATTAACCTCTTCAACAGTAATCCCCTGATAATTTAGGAGGTAAAGACCAGTCGCATCTTTCAATTTATCGGCAACCCTTGCAACGACCTCTGCTTTTTCAGCTTTATTCATAATTCAACCTATCCTTAATAGATTTACACCATTAATATTTAGAAGCTTAAGAGTGCGTAATAGTCACTTTTACAAATTAGTTAACTCATTTCGATCTATTTTGATTCCTGGTCCCATAGTACTTGAGAGATAGATCGATTTTACATATTGACCTTTAGCCGAAGCAGGTTTCAATCTGATAATTGTGCTCATCAAAGCTTTAAAATTCTCAATTAATTTTTGAGTGTCAAAAGATGATTTTCCAATCGATGCGTGAATAATTCCAGCTTTATCGACACGAAATTGAATTTTACCTGCCTTTAATTCCTTTACTACCTTTCCGACATCATTTGTAACAGTTCCACTCTTAGGATTGGGCATTAATCCTCGAGCACCTAATATCTTACCAAGTTTACCTACTTCTGGCATCACATCTGGAGTGGCAACAACCACATCAAAATCAAGCCATCCTTCTTGGATCTTTTTAATATACTCGTCAAAACCCACATAATCGGCACCAGCCTCCTTGGCTTCGGTTTCTTTTGGACCTCGAGTCAAAACGAGAACACGTACATTTTTACCAGTTCCATGTGGAAGAACAACAGTTCCACGAACCATTTGATCGGCATGTCTTGGATCAACGCCCAATCTTACAGCAACATCAATTGATTCGTCGAACTTTGCATTAGCTAATTTCTTGACAAGTTCAACAGCTTCGGTTAGCCTATATTCTTTCTTTTTATCAATGAGCGAAAGATTATTTTTAACTCTTTTACTGATTTTCATATCAAACCTATTTTTTATCCTTCTACAGTTATACCCATACTTCTTGCTGTTCCTTCAATCATACTCATAGCTGCTTCAAGTGATGATGCATTCAAATCAGGCATTTTTAAGGTTGCGATTTCTTTAATCTGTTCTTTTGTAACTTTTCCAACTTTAACTCTATTTGGCTCGGCAGAACCTTTTTCAATTTTTGCAGCTTTGAGTAATAAGACTGATGCTGGAGGAGTCTTTGTAATAAATGTAAATGATTTATCACTATAAACTGTGATAACAACTGGAATAATCAATCCCGCTTGATTCTGAGTTCTTGCATTAAATTGTTTGCAGAACTCCATAATATTTACACCTTTTTGACCTAACGCCGGTCCGACAGGTGGTGCTGGGCTTGCCTGTCCTGCGGGAATTTGAAGTTTTATAAATCCAACTACTTTCTTAGCCATAATTTTCTCTCAAAATTTATTTTTCTAATTCTGCTTGAGTAAAATCTATTTCAACTGGAGTTTTTCGACCAAAGATACTTACCATTACTTTAAGCTTAAGTTTTTCATTATTAACTTCTTGAACTGTGCCTTTTAATTTTGCAAAGGGGCCGTTCGTAATAACGATTGGATCACCAACTTTAAATGGAGTTTCAACTCTTTCACCTTTTGCTTCAGCCTGGATCTTTCCAATAATTCTTTCTACTTCGTCTGGTTGAAGTGGTTGTGGCTTATTTTTAGTTCCTAAAAAACCCATTACAGATGGAATACTTAAGATAATGTCTATAATTTTCTTATCAAGTTCAGCTTCAATTAGAATATAACCCGGGAAAAAACTTTTATTTTTTTGTTTTTTCTTTCCGTCTTTAACCTCAAAAACTTTTTCAACAGGAATTAAAATTTGTTTTATATACGGTTGCAAATTTCTAAACTCGATTTCCTTTTCAAGGGCTGTCTTGACTTTGTTCTCATGTCCAGAAAATGTTCTCAAAACATACCATTTAAAGCCCATCTCTAAAATAACCCTTTAATTATATTACTTAATATCTGATCAATGATATAGACAAAAGCAGCAAGAATCAAGCAAGTGATAATTACAAGTTGGGTTGAACCTTTAAGTTCTTCCTGAGTTGGCCAGGTAACTTTTTTCATTTCCCTGACAACATCATTTATGTAATTAATTATTTTTTCTTTCATATTATATTTCCTAATTATGCACGTCAGGAGGGACTCGAACCCCCAACCTGCGGTTTTGGAGACCGCTGCTCTACCAATTGAGCTACTGACGTAAGATTATTTTGTTTCTTTATGAATTGTATGCTTATTACACCACTTGCAATATTTTTTATATTCTACTCTACCAGAGTGGAGCTTCTTATTTTTTGTTGTAGTGTAATTTCTCCTTTTACACTCTGTACATTCTAAAGTAATTATATCTCTCATTTTTCAATTCTCGCTTTTTTGAGCTTGCGACCGGGATTGAACCGGTGACCTCTTCCTTACCAAGGAAGTGCTCTACCAACTGAGCTACGCAAGCATTCTCAATTTTTCAAATAAAAAAATTTTCCCTTAAAGGGGAAAATCTTACTTCAATAAATCTGACTCAAATTTTTTGAGCGGGAGACGGGACTCGAACCCGCGACCAACAGCTTGGAAGGCTGTGACTCT